>JAHEYD010000071.1 GCA_023251795.1 Nitrosotalea sp.
AGGGCGGTCAAAAGAAAGGGGATAAGAAAGAACAAAAATCAAAGTCAGCAATCTCTGTCATAATTAATGAAAATCAAGCTATGAACTTTATCAAGGGTGCCAAAGTTTTCACGGTGCAGGAAGTGGCACGACAAGAAGGCGTCAAAATATCTGCAGCAAATGCCTTTTTACTAAAACTATTGAAAAATGGGGCTGTCAAAAGAATAGGTGGCTATAGCGGTCATCATATCTATACAGCTGCGTGAGTTATAACAAACACATCTCCAGATTTTACATTGCTTAATGCATCTACGTTGGTTGTAATTGTACCAATTGGAGTCATTGCTTTTGTAGAGTCTGCATCATTTAGAAAAAAACAGATCGATCCCGTTGATGTCATGAAGGAGACATCGCCTTTTTTGAATTGAGTTCGTTGTCTTTCCCCACCAACGTTAATCTTAGTTTCTATGTACACAAAGCTATCTCCCATCATGTGTGCATTCCCCTCAAGTGGCAAAGATCTAGTTATAGTACCAACAGTTTTTGGTGCAAGATGACGTTTTAATTCGCATTTTAACTGCGATTTGCCTTTTATCTCCAAGTTTACCTCGATTCTAGAAACAGATCCTGCACTCATTTTCAAGAGAGGGGATTATGAATTATATAACGTTTGTTCAGACCAGATATCTATGTCTGATGAGCCTGAAGAGATTATTGTAGAAACTGAAGAGGCTCCAGTAGAGGTAGAACCAGAAGAGCCAATTATTGTAGAAGAACCAGTAGAAACCGCGGAAATATCAGAAGAGGGAGAAGAAACAACAAAGACAAAGAAACTCAAAAAGGGTGAACTCTCTCCACAAGAACTTGCAGAGCGACAAAGATTACAAAAAATTATTGACGCAAGGGAAATTATCGAAATTGATCCAGTTCATGTACCTATTGAATATGAAACAACTGGTAGAGGTAAGATAATGATAGGCCCGCCTACACTGACTAGATTTGAAAAAGCAAGAATAATGGGAGCTAGAGCATTACAACTATCACTTGG
Organism: Nitrosotalea sp.; assembly: GCA_023251795.1. Lineage (GTDB taxonomy): Archaea > Thermoproteota > Nitrososphaeria > Nitrososphaerales > Nitrosopumilaceae > UBA8516. The sequence goes on from JAHEYD010000071.1 coordinate 1,028, forward strand.
AGCGCCCCCGTTTATTGCCGTCCCAAAAGAAGTTGCGACCTCGCTTGACTTGGCATATGCTGAACTTGAAAAACGTGTTATACCTATTACAATAAGAAGAGTGCTACCAAATGGTGACTTTCAAAATATTCCAATCGATCTTTTTAACTAATAGACCAATCATCGATAAAACTTAATAGAATGCAAAATTTTGTGTGATATGATTGAGTACTTTGAGTGTGGAAGATGTCAAGACACAACTGACCAATGATCACTCATTTTCAAATAAAGGAAGGACTATTTTGATACAAAGGCAGCCAATAATGGAATGTGCTATTGATTTATTGACTATCCTTGGGAGCGCTGGTCAGGTTGTCTTAAAAGCCAAAGGGGATGACATACCAACCGCGGTGGGAGTAGCCAATGTCATAACTGAAAAAATGATGAAAGGCACATCAGAAGTTGTAGACATTATTGTTGATAGCGAAAATGGAACAGGAAAATATGGTATGACTCTTGTTTCAACAATAGAAATTATTCTTGCTAAGAAACTAAATTAAAAAGAACTTCCAGGTCCTTTTAGAAGCATGTTCTCGCATTCTTTGCATACTGCTTCATCGATGTTTGTTTCCAAATTGTGATGTATGTCGCAAATTAAAAGACTAGATTTTATGTAGTTGCACAAGCCAATAAATTTTGAAAGACTGGCTGGGGTGTATGCCATGTTAGTTGAGAGGTTGCTTGCAATTCCATCAATCATGTCAGAGACTTCTTTTATGGAAAGAAGTTTAGTTATTAATTCAGGATTTCCTCTTGTTCCCCTGATGTAATTACTTATTGCAGCTTGTGTTACACCTAGCATCTTTGAGATGTCTTCTTCCTGCATGTTGTACATATCCATCAATTTTTTTGCCAAGATTGCACGTAACGCTGGAATTAACGTCTTTGTCTCTATCTCTACTGGAAGAAGCATGAAAAATATAGCGCCTTGAAAATATTTAAACCTACCAATAAGCTTGACCTAATTTTCTGGAATGATTTTTTACAACTTTCATTTATTGATCCGTTAGATAACTTATTTTATCAATTACGCTATCTCATGCATGTTGCAAGAAATTTTCTCAAACCTGACTAGACTCATCTCAGATGCAGTATTGTCATGTACGTCTGATTGTATTGCCCTTTCTGGAGGACTAGATAGTTCTATACTTGCATATTATTTGAAAAAAAATACTAAAGCAGTTGCTGTGGTGGCTAAAGATTTTCCTGCCTCTGATCTGGTATATTCACAGCTTGTTGCAAAAGAATTTGGATTAAAGCTATTCATAAAAAATGCAACAATTGAGGATCTAATGTATTCAATCGAAGAGACAATTAAGATCTTAAAAAACTTTAACCATATTGAAATACGAAACTCTATTGTTTTATATCTGGCAATAAAGACAGCAAAAGAAAATGGTTGCTCTAGCATCATCACTGGTGATGGCTGTGACGAGTTATTTGCTGGCTATAGCTTTTTCTTAAGGAAAAAAGGCACCGAATTACAAAAAGATTTAGAAAGAATCTGGAAAATAATGCATTTCCCAACACAACAAATAGGCTTGGCGCTAGGTGTTGGTATCGAATCACCATTTCTTAATGAAAAAGTTCTTAATTATGCAAAATCGATTCCAGCAGATCTAAAAGTTCATGAAGAAAACGATAAAAAATATGGAAAATGGGTCTTACGAAAAGCATTTGAACATATCATACCACAATCAATTGTTTGGAGAGACAAGACTCCAATGCAAGATGGTTCTGGAACAAACAGTTTGACAACATTTTTTGAAAACAGTATCAAAGACGAAACTTTTGGATCAAAAGCCAAGTTGTATCTAGAAAAAGACAAAGTCAAACTAAATTCAAAAGAATCGCTGTATTATTACGAATTGTATAGAAAATATTTTGAACTTCCGTATCTTTTGGGGTCTTCAAAATCTAGGTGCCCAGACTGTCAAGGTATAACAGAACCAGATTCACATTTTTGTCGCATGTGTGGAAGTTTTCCTATCTAGTTTTTTTCCATTTGTTTGGTTTTTTGACAAAAATTCTTTTACAGCCATGGCAACAGAAATAATATTTTTTCCCGTTATATTCGTGAACTAGAGCCAAGCTCTCATCAAGCTCAATTCCACAAACAGGATCCACTGGCATACTACACTGCAACGTATGTTTCTATTTATTCTTTACAAACAAAAGGGCAAGAAAGCCCACACCCTTTAGGGTTGGGAGTATGTCAGATTTATGAAGTTAGACTTGTAACAAGTTGATTAAATTCTGATTCAGACATCGGTGGAACTTTTACTAGTTCAAGATTCTCATCAACATGTGAACTTGATTTCTGGCCAACTAACGGTGCTATTATTCCAGGAGTTGATCTGACAAACTGTAGTGCGCGATGTGCTGGTTTTAGTCCACCAAACTCTGGTATTACATTTGGGCCAAGAAGTTTTGCTTGCATCAGTGGCACACTTGCAAAAACGCCAATTCCTAGGTTTTTTGATGCATCCAATATGGAAATTTCTTTTCCGTTAACGGCTTGATTTTGTACTGTCAGTGCTTGATCAAGGTACATATTGTATGGAAGTTGAATGAACTTGAAACCATTTTCATTTCCTCCTGTTTCTTTTGCAAGTCTTAATATGTCTAATAACAACAGATGCTGAGGATTTTCCTTTGGTACTCTAAAACAATCCCATGTTGCCATTCCATAATATTTGATCGTACCTTCCTTCCTCTGTTTTTCGTAAAACTCGAAAACTAGTTTGAGATTCTTCATAAATTCTTCTTTTGAAATATCTTGTAGTTGACCTTCTGCTGCGTTATGAAGATACATCAAATCTATACAATCCATACCTAGGTTTTTCAGGCTCGTTTTGAGTTGATTTTCAAGATACGGTATGGTCATACAATGGTATCCTGATGAGATATCGCCTGACTTGATTATACCTGGTTTGATTAGTGTGTTATTGATGTATTCCCAAAATTCTTCTTTTACATCTGCATCGTTTGTAACGTAACCGTTTTTTGTACTGACAAACAATTCCTCTCTTTTAGCCTTCCCTTCTTCAACAAGTTCGGAGACTGCACTTCGTACCGATCTTTCTGCTTTTTGAGAGCGATAGTTTATGGCAGTATCAATTACATTTACTCCCGATAAAACTGACTTTTTAATTGCCTCTTTTACAAGAATATCTGTTTCATTATCTGCATTCCCAAGATAAGTGCCAATTCCTATAGATGAAAGTGTTAATCCTGAAAATTGCCTGAAATGATTTTTCACTAGCATCTGATTTTTTCTTGCAAAGTTTGCAGTTCCATCGGAAGTTGCATGACCTGTAATCATGGTGTGACTTTTGATTTGCTTGATTTAATTGTACTGTGTTATACTGAAAAGAAAACTCAGCACCAGTAACACTCCAGTTATTCTACTATACAATACACATGAACTCATTACAGACACCAGTTTTTCTATATCGTCAAAATTCTGTTTTAATTTCTGTCCTGATTTTATTAAAAATGGAATAGTAAATAATGTGATCAAAGAAAAAATCGGTAAAATCTGAGATACTGTCCCTGCTATGATTACTCCATATGCTATTGAAGGAAAGATCCAAATGATGCTCGCAGCTCTTTTTTTTCCAAGTAAAATAACAAGGGTTCTCCTACCGCTAGCCTTGTCAGCATCAAAGTCAGGAAATGAATTTACAAAAAGTACCATTGAAGATAAAACTCCTAAAACTATTCCTCCAAGAACTGGTTCTGTCACAATTTCAGATGATTGAACAAAATATGTTCCAAGTACAATCATTGTTCCTTTTATTGCAACAAACACCTCTCCTAAACCTGAATCAACTATCCTTGTGGAATAAAAGTAAATTGAGACGATTGCAAACGCAAGTATGATTGCAATTGTTAGGCCATTTACAAAAATAAAATAACTTCCTATCACAGCACCTAAAATAAGAGCAACGACTCCAGCTACGTACACTTCTTTTGGCTTTAGTAGTCCTTCTGGCAAAACGCCGGTGCCACCACTAAATTTGGTTCGTTTTGTTTTGGTATCTATGTTGCGCTTAAAATCCCAATAATCATTGAGTAGGTCAACACTTGCATGTAACGCTATAACGCCAGCAAATGTTAGAGCTGCATTGATTACATCAATGGTTTGATTTTGCCACCAATTTATGGCAAGACCAAGACATACTGCAATTACTGACGAAAGAAGAAATCTGATTCTAATTACTCTAAACCAAGTAGACAGCATAACTTGGAAGGTTTCTCAAGTTCTATTTACATTATTCTTAATGCTGTCTTATGGGTCAAGAATAGTTGCAAAATTGATGTAGAATATCAACAGACCTACGTTACTTTAGCTGGGATATCGACGGACCACTTCCATTTGCCTGCCAATGAAAACCATGTGGAAATTCAATGTAAATAAGATGATTTTGTTAATTGACGAATGATGTAGCAATAAATTTCTAAACAATAATTTTTTTGTATATAATTTTCTAAACGATGATTTCCAGTTTAGGAAATCCGGTACTGATCAATTCTACTTAAAGTTTAATAAAATCGATTATATGACCACGGTATGAATGTATTTTTGAATCATGACATCCATTTGTCTATATGTTCTGAAAGAGATGTGGAATAGATGTATACACTGATTGATGCCACACGACTTTACGATGAACTTGCTTTGTCGTCGGAGAGAATTAAATGGTCTTGGGCCTGCAGAATTTTAGATAAATCCAACCTTAAGATTGATACTTCACAAATAGAGAAGCCAAGAGCTGGAGATATTGTTCTTGTAAGAGTGGAACAAATTGGTCATCATAAATCAATCATAGCTTCTAACAATAAAAAACTCCGCATATATGATGGCGATCTTATCATGGGAATTTTTGGGAATCGATATGCCACAAACGCACTTGAAGGTGTAGTCGAAGGATTTGAAAACCTCAGCATTTTGACTGCAGGTGGAATGATTGGAACGGTAAAATCCAAACATCAAGACTTTGGGCAAACTACCAATGTCTCATTTATTGGATTTCTAAATGACAAGAGTAATCATAGGGTTAACCTAAAAGAACTGAAATTTCACAAACCTAAACCAGTCAGTGATACAAAAAATCTAATAGTTGTAGTTGGAACAGGAATGAATACAGGCAAAACAACATCTGTTAGAATGCTAATTAGAGGACTCTCAAGCAGAGGTCTAAAAATAGCTGCATGCAAACTTACAGGTAGCGTGTCAAATAGAGACGCAGACGAAATGTGGTCCGCATCAGCTAGCTGTACAATTGATTTTAGCGATTACGGATTTCCTTCAACATATCTGTGCGATAAAGAAGAGTTACTTGATCTCTTTAATAATATGTTATCTGATATAGAAAAGT
>JAHEYD010000001.1 GCA_023251795.1 Nitrosotalea sp.
TATTTATTGATTTCTTTCTAATTAGTTAACATATTCTTTATTATAGGACGCTAGATGTTTCATTTAATTTAGCTGATAATCGTAGCAAGACTACAAATTTTTATAGAATACCTTAGTTCTTTTACTGACAGGATTCTATGTTGCCAAGCCTTACGTGACACATCTTATATGGCTAAAAGCGATCGCGTCTCCGAGGTTAGACGACAGGCACTTTTATTTAGTCACACATGTTAAGATGGAGATTTTAAAGAAGTAGAACCTATACTTATTGCAAAAGGATTTACAGAAGAAGTATTGGAGTTTGTAAAAACATATAACAATCAGCATGCTAAAAGGAAGCCATTTCGATTAGTTACGTTTTAAATTGCCTAAGATTATTCCTACTTCCTTGGTCTATATCCTGTGGTGGATCGGTCTCTGGACCGCACTTTACCATGAATTTCTCTATTCCTCTCCTCTGTTTTATATCTTCCAGAATTGGTTCCACATGCCCTGTAAACCATCTCGAAGTCGCTGGGAAGGGTGTTTGAAAAAGCCCCTATATTTCTATATACGGTTTAGATCGCCCCTACCCTTCTTTCAAAGCATATTCGTCCTACACGAAATCCAATAAAGGATTGGAAATTAAGAGTGTTAAGGGTCCTATATAGGGTAGCTAAAATATGATATTCTCATCAGAAGAGGGTCTTAAGCTTGCAGTAGAGTTATTATCAGAGATGCCTAGGTCTATTTCTCCACAAACTGAGAACATTGAGGAACATATGCATAAGGATAAATTCAAGAAGGCAATATGCCATTTTGTTTTTTCTCTTTTTTATCCAGATAAAGCAAGAGCTTCAGAGGTATTTTTATCTATAAGCAATGAACTTAATGGTGAGCAACAGGCGCATACGCTAAATAATACAACGTCTTAAATCAGTTACAACCTCTTTTTATTCTTAGCCCTCATATTCCATAGTCTATACTTCACAATTGGCAATATGGGTTTCAATCTGAACACTAGTAATTTCTTAACTACCATACCAATAGAGTAAGAAGCATATATAAGCTAAATATTCAAGCACTTTAACAAAAAGGATTGATCTTTATATAAAAATATGATACACGTACTAAAAACTAACAAACTATGGAAAGGATGTGCAAATGACGAAGTTTACGTATAAAACCCAAGAGGTAGCTGATATACTAGGGGTTTCTAAAAAAACATTGCTTAACTGGCTACGTGCAGAGAAGATTCCTGAGCCTAGACGCAACGGAAAAAACAATTATCGTGTTTGGACTGCTGAAGATATCGCCCTAATTCAAAAGATAAAAAAAGAACTTTTAGAGGAGAATGGGCGCTAGCATGTTTAAAATAACGGTAGCTAATCAAAAAGGAGGGGTAGGAAAAACAACCTCTGTCTTAAACCTTAGTGCCGCACTAGCCCAGATGGGAAAGAAGGTACTAATTATTGACACCGATGCCCAAGGTAGCATTGCTACACTCCTGAACGTAAAACCTAAAGATACCTTATACAACTTTCTCATTGAAGGGGTTAAATTTGAGGAATGCGTTGTAAACGTAAGACCCAATATTGATTCAATTTTTTCGGATAAAAAAACGGAGCTTGCCGAAATGCACCTCGTTCCCGTTATGGGTAGAGAAAGGACCCTAGCAGAGCGCATGGAAGGAATTGACCATTATGACATATGCTTTGTAGACTGTGCCCCTTCCCTCTCACTTCTACAAACAAATGCTGTTTTATATACCAGATACCTGATCCTGCCAATCTCGATGGATAGCCTTGCTATAGCAGGCGCATCGCACGTCCAAGAAACATTTGTTCTTCTCAAAAAATACTTCGAGGTAATTCCGATTATTCTTGGTATTCTACCAACCTTCGTCGACGCCCGACTTTCCATCTCCGACCAAGTGCTCTCATCCATACATGAAGTTTGGGGGGACACAAACACCATTATCTTCCCGTCTATCAGGGTTGATACCAATCTTGCCAAGGCAAACCGCTACCATAAAACGATATTCGAATACTCACCTCAGTCACGGGCATCCGAGGACTATAGGCACGTTGCAGAGATACTTTTAGATTTCATAGAAAAGCGAAAGGTTAGCAAATCCGGAGGGGATCTCCTTGCCCAGGAAGAAAAAACCGGTTGAGACCATAAAAATTAAAGGCCTGTCCTCGGAAACAGTAAAGGAGTTTGAACCTAAGGAGGACCCTGAGAAGGATGATGCTCTTTGGGAGAGATATTTTAAGGGAGCCCCTAACCTATTAAAACTTCCAACCAAAAAAGATGAGCTGCTAGAAAACCTTAAGGAAAAAGAGCAATTAAACGAGGTAATTAGAGTAACTACTCCAGTACATACTGGAGTAACTACTCCAGTAGATATACCAGAAGATGCTATAAAAACAAAAGAACAAAAGCCCCGTGATGAATATATAAGCCTTGACGCTACTCACACTGCAATGGAAGCAAAGGTTTATTCGGTTATTTATAGAGAAACTGTTGTAAAAGGAAATGAACCTCAGCACTTCGGTGCTTCAAGACTTATGAGCCTTACTGGTATAGGAAGCGATAAAACGATAAGAAAAGCGGTCAAAGGCCTTATAGCTAAAAAGAGTATTGCTCTTGTAGACCCCTGCCCTAATCATCCACTAGGAGCTGTGTATATGGCGTTTCCACCTAAAGAAATATTAACAGCTAGAAAAAAGGCTGGAATAAAGATACACACCCAGACAAAAAAAATTATAGCATCAGATGACAAAATTAGTACCGGAGTACGTACTGTGGTAGGTACTACGGTATATACTCCAGCACTAACTCAGGTAAAAAATACTCCAGTAACTCCGGTAGAACGTACTCCAGTAACTCCGGTAAGAAGTACTGGAGTACCCAGTACTATACCTTATATATATAAAAATTATTTAAATGATGATGACTCTATTAAAAATATAGAGTCATCATCAAAATCATCATCAGTAGCAAATGAAATTGATGATGGTGTTTTTAATCACAGGGTTTATATAATTTCCCTTTATGAAAAATACACAGGAAACCACTGGAGGGTAGGCGATGATGAGTTTTATGAAAACCACGCGTTAGAAAATATTATCCCGGATATAATTGAAGCAGCAATTATTGCATCGGTATTGAGATCAAAGACAAAGATAAACTCATTTACATATTGTGAGGGTGCAATATCTGAGTTTCAAGAACACCTACCATCTGGTTACTTAAGCTACCTAAGAGCAAAATGGCTAAAAGAAAAACACAAAGGAGCACAAGGTGAAACTGCGATAACTAAGAATGAGTACGAAAGTTTAAAGAAGGAGATCAGAAGAATAGTGAATTTTACACGACAGGTAAGGGTAGGGGGTGATTACGCAACAAGCCTAGAGGACGATGTAAAAGCAAACTGTAATATAGAAAATATACCATTTGACGAGTTAATCTACAAAGAAATAACCGAGGAATCCAAGTATGGACATAAGGACCCATAACAACGCATTAATACATTCAAAGCAGGTTAATTAAAAAATGGAAACAAAGAACCAACCACCCGATTTTATCCGGTAGCTGATTACAAATACAGACAGTAGACCGTTCAATCATTTGCGCTTATTAACTATACAGGCAGTAGTAGGTCCCACTTTGCTTTAAGGGTTTAGAATAAGCCATAAGAGGAAAAAATTAAGGCAGTGTAATATAAACCTAATAATTTAGGGAACGCAGAACTTAATTTGCCGGTGAGTACCTGTAGTTCTAAATTTAACAGAATGCTAAAGTCGAAGCTTATTTCGAATAATTATAAGATTACTTAGAGTATTATTTGGGACATTTAAATAATTATTCTAAAATATCTTGAATAATAGTATAAACTCATTTAAAATTGAACATAGAAATTTCTTACAAGATGGCTCGTATAGTATGCAGGCTACGAATAGTTCTGGCGGAAAAAAATATGACACGTGTAAAGTTATCAGCTATTTCTGGCATCCCACTCAACACCTTAGCACCATTGTATCACGACAAATGGCAAAGAGTTGATAGAAAGACCATAGACCGTATTTGTACAGCATTAAACATAACGTATAAGGAGCTATTTGAAAACAGGGAGGAACAAGGAGACCTTTTCAAATTCAGAAATAAATATGCTTAGTAATATGTAAATTGCAACAAGATTACAGACGGTAGAATTAACAAAACAAAGGTTGTGCACACACGATTAAACGCAGTGAGGTGAGAACAAAAACAACCATGATGATAATACAACAAAAATTGTGAGTGGGTACTAAGATGTAGCTTTTTTAAGTCGTTATTTAACGTGGGTATAGTTTCAAAATGGAAGAACAAAAAAATAGAAATGGTACAAGTATTATGAAGGATATCGGGGACAGTATAATCCCACTGTTGTCTGCGTTATTAATATTCATGTTGTTGATAGATTGGGCGTTTAGCCCCTTCATGAATAAGCCTATTCAAATTAACACACGCACAGTAAGCTATGAAAAGGCGTACGAGCGAGCAAACCACCCGATTGTGTTAACAGAAGAACAAAGCGCTATGGAGCTCGGACTTGAAGCTTGTAAAGGCATATATGAATTTCAAACAGAACAACATAACCCACAGGGCACCACTACGGTAACAGTAGTACCTGTCAGAAAGATTTTAGACTGAGATACTTAGTCTCAACGGTAATCTAAACTTAATATAATGACACGTTAACACTAAGCTCAAATTACACAGTATATAGCTTGTCCTAAATTGCAGCATTAATCTTTAGTGTTAAGGGTTTCTTCTTTATTATAAAAAGAGTTCTAAGACATGGAGACATGTACATTAGGCATAACGAATCCATACCATAATAGTTGCTTAAGAGTAAGAAGCCAAGAAGAGTCTTACAATAAGCCAACAAGTATTTAAGTAGATTTTCTCACAGAAAACCTATGGCATCTAAAAGTCTTCGTTAAAAAGCAATAAGTCGTATGTTATATGACAGTATCGGTTGTACGATCGACCTGTAGGTTTATGAGTATGTAAAAAGATTGAAATAAGGTCGTAGGATATAGCTATGATATACAATGATAGTTGAATAAGTGAGCTTTGTTGTGATATGTGGAATATATAAGAACGGCAGAAATCAATAAATAATTTAAGATACCTATTTAAATATGGAGAGGATCTTACCAAAAATCAAAGGTCGAGGCTCAGCGGAAAATCCCGCTAATCGTTTTGAGAGGATTGAGTATATTACAGCTGATGTTGGTAATGAAGCTAAGGACGCACCTAAAACCATTTTTTATAAGGATCACTCTCGAGCCATTATCTCCTATAATGACAGCCCAGATGTAGGATTTGAAGCTAGTATTAACCCATACCGTGGTTGCGAGCATGGCTGCATATACTGTTATGCACGACCAACTCACGAGTACTTAGGACTATCAGCAGGATTAGATTTTGAAACAAAAATATTTATCAAAGAAGATGCTCCGGAGTTGCTACGAAGAGAACTTTCTTCTCCAAAATGGCAGCCTAAGCCAATTGCAATCAGTGGGGTGACAGACCCATATCAACCTGCTGAGAGCCATTTTAGCTTAACACGTGCTTGTCTAAAGGTGTTAGCGGAGTGTAGCAATCCAGTGGGAATAGTTACTAAAAATTACTTGGTAACTCGTGACATTGATATTTTAAAAGAATTAGCAGAACAACACGCGGCTGTGGCTGCGCTTTCTATCACAACATTAGATCCTAAGCTTGCCAGAGTTATGGAACCCCGCGCTTCACAACCGGATCTTCGTCTTAAGGCTATTCAGAAACTGGCTGAGAATGGAATCCCAGTCACAGTGTTGGTTGCTCCAGTAATTCCTGGTCTTACAGATCATGAAATTCCAAGGATTATTGAGAAGGCGGTTGATGCAGGAGCACAAAAGGCAGGATATGTAATGTTAAGACTACCATATGGCGTAGCAGACCTATTTCAACATTGGTTGGAGCAACACTTTCCTGATAAGAAAGGCAAAATACTCAACCGCATAAGGGCAATACGCAGTGGTAAATTATATAGCTCTGTATTCCATGAAAGAATGCGCGGAGAAGGTATCTTTGCCAACCAAGTCGACAAACTATTTGAAATTTCTTGTAGAAAAACAGGGATCGCTGGTAATAAAATTCATCTTTCTAGTGATGCGTTCCACAGACTAGGTACTGGACAATTAAAGCTTTTTTGATTTATTGTTGCGTACATATCAGATTAGACGAAAGCAACTTTTCACAGAGCTCGAGAATCAAGTAAAATTGTAACAATACCTTTTTCGGGAAGGAATTAA
>JAHEYD010000130.1 GCA_023251795.1 Nitrosotalea sp.
GACAAACTCTTTATTGTACGAACGTACATAATGGCAAGAAACGCACCAGACGCACTTCGCAAATTCAGAAAGCAAGAACCAGATGATGTGTATGTTTCTGACGATTGGAAAGAGGGGAAAAACAAAGAGTTATCCACTGCTATTGGTTTTGATAATGGAATGACAGACGAAGATGATGTATAATACACATGTACCCGACAACATCTGCTTCCTTTATATACATACTGCAAGAATAGCTACTCCAGCTCCCCATAGAGGGACACATGGATCGGAAGCTCGGGTACAAGAAAAGACACATCTGTAAGAGCCAGGTGTGTTTTTTTAGAAAACCACTCTCATATTCGGGAGTGGTTTTTCTTTTGTCACGTGTTCTTTTTGACTGCCACCAATTCATAGTCAGGGTCGATCCACGTGGTGTTTATGATAAAAGCAATCTGATGCGGATTGCAATTATAAAAAAGAGTGTGCCATGCTTGGTGCTGAGAGGATTTAACATGTATGACATTTCTGTCTGAGTTATCTCCCCCCAAACTCCGTGGCTTGCGGTGATGCCAGTTGTGATGCGATTTCTTAATTCGCTTTGACATTACGAGCCTCCTGCGAAAGAACAACGTGACACTTATTATACCACGGCACTATCCCCACACCCACATATACACACTCCCACACATGGTATAATCAAGGGTATGCCAGTGACAGGGCGGGCAGTGACAGAAGGTCTATTGTAAATAATCTAAACTATATGAAACAAGTATTACTACTTGTGATGATAGGTCTGATTGGAGGTAACATCTATACGAACTCAACTAAATATAATGAAGAGCATCCGCTCATATATAAAGCGGAAGCTAAAGAAACAGAACGGCGGGTAGTCCTCATAGAAGCGAAGATAGACTGGACGCCCGATAGAATAGAAAAAGAAATAGAAGAACAAGCAAAAAAGTACAACCGTGACGCTGAATACATGAAGTCAATAATCGCATGTGAGTCACAAGGAAGCACCACGATACAAAGTTACCATAGACGAAAGGACGGGACACGGGAGCAAAGTTACGGGTTAGCCCAAATTTTCCTTCCTGCACATCCGTCCGTGACAAAAGAACAAGCGACTGACCCTAGTTTTGCGATAAACTTTCTAGCAAAAAATCTCGGCAAGGTAAAATGGTCTTGCGAGGATATGATATAAGAATACACCGCCTATGTGGCGGTTTTCTTAATGAGATAGATAATCGGAGTCAATTCTTTCTAAAAACCTCTCTCTATTCCCACTACCTAACATCTTTGGATATTGTCTATACATCTTCTCACACACCCTATCACAGTAGGTATCCTGAACGATAATCTTTGAGCCTGTACCATGTGCGACAAGGATAGGTAATAGCTCCATGTTGCACGCACGGCATGTTTTATAGACGGGGAGTAGGGTAAACTTTTTAATTTCTTTCATACTGTAATAACTCTTGTTCGAGTGACAATTTCTCAATGCTCCAGTCCATCTTATGTGTCTTATGACTCAGTCTATCTTGCTCTGCTTTCTCCCATAACTCAACCCTATCCTTGTGTATAACTGTCTTTACGAGTGCATCGTATTCTTCTTTATGCCAGTGCTTCCATCCGTGACAGGTACGACATAGACATACGATAAGACGGGTATCTGCGAATGTACCTGAATTACCACGAGTGACTAAATGGTCCGCCTGAAGTACCTCATCGTTACAATGGCGGTGTTTTTTCAAAATGCACCCGCCGTCTCTTTTGATACAAATAGCACGGACAAGTGCTTGAATGCCCTGTTTTGCTTTTGCGGAAGGCGAGACTCCAATTTTTCGTAGCGTACTTCGCTTAAAATGCCACGCTACGCCCTTCAAACCCTCCATAGTGACCTTTTCTGGTATGGCACTATTTTCTCCGAATTTGGGGCGTTTAAACCCTGACCTTTTTAGCTGTATGTTTCTTTTCATTTCTATGCGGATAGTCTCTTATTGATAATGTCTATGTACGCTTGTTCCTGCTCGATTAAGATGAAGTTGCGGTTGAGGTTTCTGGCGGCGACTCCCGTGGTTCCCGAGCCAGCACACGAATCAAGTACGAGGTCGCCTTCAT
>JAHEYD010000131.1 GCA_023251795.1 Nitrosotalea sp.
ACAAGTAATTGAGATAAAGGGAAATTTTGACGACGCCTTATCAACATCATTAGAAAAAGCAAATGAAGTTGGAGGATATACTGTAAATTCAGTTAATCCTTTCAGAATAGAAGGACAAAAAACCATTGTTTTTAGAGCATTAGAACGACTTGACTGGAATCCACCAGATTGGATTGTATATCCAGGTGGTGCACTTGGAAATACATCTAGCTGCGGAAAAAGTTTGATGGAGTTATATGAATGGGGGTGGATAAAAAAAATCCCGCGTATCGCTGTAATCAATTCTGAAGGTGCAAATACTTTGCATACTCTTTATAATGGAAAGTTTGAAGAAAAAAAACTACGTTGGAACAAAGGTAATCCAGATACTGAAATAATAAAAAAATTCTACTTATATCTGGATGAAAATGGAATAAGGCCCAAAACAAAAGCAACTGCAATTCAAATCGCAAAACCGGCTAACATATTGAAGGGATTAAGAGCCTTGGAATTTACAAATGGTGTGGTTACCCAAGTCTCAGACCAAGAAATGATGGATGGAATGGCACTTGTTGGTCTAAATGGATTTGATTGTGAAATGGCATCAGGTGCAGTTCCTGCAGGAGTAAAAAAACTTACTGATGAAGGAATAATCAAAAAAGATGACGTAGTAGTCGGAATTTTAACAGGACGACAAAAAGATTCTAGCATTCCTGTAGATTATCATAAAAACCCAAACAACAAATTTGCAAATCCTCCACGAACATAGTTTACTGGTGTTCTGGTTCTGGCACTATGACAACATGTGCTAATTGGAGTTCGTCCTTTATTATGTTTGAAATTTCTTTAACAAGTCTATTTGTCTCATCAAGCCTTGTTTCATTAGGTAAGATGATATGAATTTCTGCATTAAATTCATGACCAATGGGTCTTAAGAAAATATCACTGGTTTTAATTTTGAATTTTTCAATTATGATTGTTTTTATGTTATCAGTCATTTGTGGATTGTGTACTGCATCAACTAATACCAATGCTGATTCCTTAATTGCTGTATAAGCCATAAAAAAGATATACCCAGCTATAATCATACCACCTATTGCATCCATGAAAACAAATCCAAAATAAGTAGCAGCAATAACACTGGCTACTCCTACAAATGATGAAGTACCATCTTTGATTGAATTCTTTGCGTCAAGTTTTAACGAAATTAAATTAGACTCTATAGCTACTTTTCTAATCAAAAATGCTCTATGTAAGGAAATACTTCCTGCAGCTACCAGCGTTATAATTGCTAACTCAGGATAATGAATTGTTCGTGGTTCGTATAGTGTTTGAAAGGCATGATATGCAATAAAGGCACCCAAAATAGTAATAATAATTGCTGCAATGAATGCTGCCAGTACCTCGACTTTTCTATATCCAAAATGAAATAGACTGCTTCTTGGTTTCTTTACCATCAGAATACCAAACCACACAATAAATGAAATCATTGAATCTGCCATGGAGTCAATGCCGTCTGCAGTTAAAGTAATACTGCCAGTGAATAGTGATATTATGAGCTCAGCTACGCCTATGGAGGCAAGTGTAATTACCGATTGCCTAGCAGCACGTTGTCCTTTGCTTAAAATTTCGGTGCTATCATGTGTTTTACCGCTTTTATCTGCGCTACTCAATGTAGAATCTTATCTAAGAGAAATTGATTGTATCTGGTTTTTAAGTTATGTGCCCTGGTTATGGCTTGAAATGTTCTTCAAGTAATCGTTTTTTCTCTTTCATATGAAATAGTTCTTCAGTGTGTTTGAAGGCATCATTCGCACTTCTCTTGAAAAGCATCGCTTGCATCAAAAGATGATTTTCTGGAACTACGATGCCTGTTTGATCATCAGAATAAGTGAGTTTGACTACATCATCTTGTATTTCTAAAAGATCAGCATGTATGTGAATCATGTTTGTGTCTTTGAAACTAAACTTTATTGATTCTGCAAAATCACGGATGTCTTTTGTACCTTTAGCAGTGTGCAAAATTGCAACGCCGTATTCGTCTTTAAAGAGATCTAAAATTTCTGATGATTTTGGTGGAGTACCATTAAATCTAAT
>JAHEYD010000132.1 GCA_023251795.1 Nitrosotalea sp.
TCTTGTTAGAATTCTTCCTTTATCTTTTCCATCCATTATTTTTACTCTTACCTGAATTACTTCTCCCGCAATTCCAGTTCTACCTACAATTTGTATAACTTCTGCTGGAATTACTGTTTCATGAGTACTCATTTGCTAGCGTGACCGCCTTTAAGGTCTGAAAGTGATGCGATTATTTGATCAACGATATGTTGTGCATCGCCAGCATCCAATATTGCAGCTGCTGCGGATGTAACATCGATTCCAAGTGCCTTACCCAGTTCTTGTTTGCTAGGGACAAATGCATATGCTGCACCATGTTCCTCACAAAGTATTGGAAGGTGTGCAACTACTTCTGGTGGTTCTACATCCTCAGCAATTATCACAAGTTTACTTATTCCACGTTCTATTGCCTTTGTGACTTCATTGGTACCTTTCTTTACTTTACCACTCTGATGAGACACTCTTAGTGCTTCATAGATTGGACTGACCAAGTCCTCAGGTACTTGAAACTTTACATAATAGGCCTTAGCCACATGTATCACCCAAAGGGATCATTTCCATCCCTAGAGTGCTTTCAATTGGTTTTAAAAGTGTTATCTGACAAGAATTGATTTTATTTTTTCCATGTATTTTCTAAACAAAACGTCAAGATTTTCCTGCGAGTCAGATTCTGCATAAATTCTGACTATTGGTTCGGTTCCACTTGGTCGAACCATCACCCAGTTTGATTTGCTAAATATGATTTTGATTCCATCTGTTGTGTCTTTTTTGTGATCTTCCTTCTTGAGCATTTGGATTATCCTTGCAGCATCATCTTTAGTACATTCTACCTTACCTTTTGTTGTAAATGAAGACGGTAAAAGTGCTAGTTCGTCAGATATTGATTTTTTAGAAGCAGCAAGCAAATCTAATGCTATTGCCATGGTCATGGCACCATCACGAACTTGATTATGTTTTCCATACATGAATCCACCATTTTCTTCAAATCCTATCAATGCTTTTGTGGATACCATTTCACGTGAAACTTCAACACTGCCTACTTTTGTTCTGATCACTTTTGAATTTGAGGCTGCAGCAATATCTTCAATTCGTGAAGTTGAATTCATTGTTGTTACAATTTTGGATTTTGGATTTTTTCCTAAGAGGAATTGTGAAAGAAGTAATGCAGATCTGTCACCAGTCAAAATTTCCCCCGTGTTATCACAGAAGATACTTCTATCGCCGTCACCGTCAAATGCAACGCCAAGATCTGCTTTAGATTCAATAACGGTCTTTGAAAGAAGGTGTAGGTTTTGTGGAGTTGGCTCAGAACCTCTTCCTGGGAAAAAACCATCAATGTTTTCATTAATTGTTATAACTTCACACCCAAGTTCCCTACAAAGTTGAGGAGCTGTAACTGCTTGTGCACCATTACCTAGATCTAACACTATTCTGAATTTTCTTGATTTTATTTTCTGTGTATTAACTTGAGATTTTATGCCTTTCAGATACGTTTCAACTGTGTTTTCTATCTTTTTTGTAATACCTAATTTTCGTGGAGTTATTTTCCAATTTTTTTTAAAGTAAATTTCTTCGACTTTGAGTTCATCATCTCTTGAAATTTCTACTCCATCTTTTGCAGTTGGTTTTATTCCATTGTATTGTGGAGGGTTATGTGATGCGGTGATCATTATTCCGCCTTGATAGCCAAGAGTTTTTGTGGAAAATTGTAAACAAGGAGTAGGAACCAATCCTGCTATTGCGCAATCAAATCCTGCTGAATTTAATGAAGAACAAACAGTTTTTGAAACTATAATACTTGATTTTCGTCCATCATATCCTACAAGGATCGGTCCTTTTCTAAAATAGGTTGCAAGAGACAATGTAATTTCAGATACAAGATCGAGTGTGAATGTTTCTCCAAAAACTCCCCTAATTCCGTTAGTTCCAAATAGTTTTGTCATTTTGCTAGTCTATCAACAATAGATAAATTTGTCTTAAAAGGCATGGTGCATGCGGGAGTTGCCAAGCCTGGTCAAAGGTGCAGGGCTTAGGACCCTGTCTTTTAGGAGTTCGTGGGTTCAAATCCCACC
>JAHEYD010000133.1 GCA_023251795.1 Nitrosotalea sp.
CATGGAAATAGAAAGCACCCCAGAACTTGTATCGCGTGTTTATAAGAAAGCCGAAGAGAATATCTCAAAATTTAGAAAAATGGTAAATAAACCGCTTACACTTTCGGAGAAAATACTTGTAGGCCACCTTGAAGACATAAATGATGCAAAAAACTTCGAATCTGGAAAAAACTATGTCTTTCTGCGACCTGATCGTGTGGCTTTGCAGGATGTAACTGGCCAAACAACCATCCTACAGTTTATGCAAGCTGGATTGAAAAGAACTGTTCTTCCTACTACAGTACATTGTGACCATCTAATTCAAGCCAGAGTAGAAGGAGATTCTGATACGAAGGCGGCAATTAGCGAAAATAGCGAGGTATACAAATTCTTAGAATCAGCAAGCAGAAAATATGGAATTGGTTTTTGGAAGCCTGGAGCAGGCATTATCCATCAAGTTGTTCTTGAAAACTATGCATTTCCTGGCGGTCTCATGATTGGTACTGATTCTCATACCCCTAACGCAGGTGGTCTTGGCATGCTTGCTATTGGTGTCGGTGGATTGGACGCAGCTGAAACCATGGCAGGATTGCCATGGGAACTTCTTTATCCAAAACGTATTGCGATTTATCTAACTGGAGAACTTAATGGATGGACCGCACCAAAAGACATCATACTTTATGTTGCATCAAAACTTACAGTTTCTGGCGGAACAAACTCCATCATTGAATACTTTGGCCCCGGTGCAAAATCAATAAGCTGTACAGGTAAGGCAACCATAACAAACATGGGAGCAGAAATTGGCGCGACATGCTCTGTGTTTCCATATGATGAAAGAATGGAAGTATATCTTAGAACTACAAATCGTGGTATGCTTGCAGATCTTGCAAACAAATACAAAGATTTGCTGACTGAAGATTCAGAAATTGAACAAAACCTTGAAAAATATTTTGATAAAGTAATTCGAATAGATCTTTCAACATTAGAGCCACACATAGTTGGTCCACACACCCCTGATCTTGCTAGGCCAATTTCACAAATGGCAGAAGATGTGAAAAAAAATAATTATCTTGATAATATCTCAGTTGCACTGATAGGAAGTTGCACAAACTCTTCGTATGAAGATATGTCGCGAGCTGCAAGTATGGCAGAACAAGCGAAATCTAGAGGAATTAAAACCAAGATACCACTTCTTGTAACTCCTGGCTCGGAACAAATTAGAGCCACAATAGAACGTGACGGTCAGATGGAATCTCTGAAATCTATTGGAGCAACCGTTCTTGCAAACGCATGCGGACCATGCATAGGGCAATGGAATAGACCAGAACTCAAAAAGGGAGAGCCAAACACGATTGTCACCTCATATAATAGAAATTTCCCAGGAAGAAATGATGGAAAAAGAGAGACAATGAATTTCATAGGTAGCCCAGAATTGGTTATAGCACTAGCTCTTGGTGGAAGGTTATCGTTTAATCCACTAAAAGATTCACTTGAAGCACCAGATGGTTCCAAGTTTAAACTAGAACCTCCAAAAAAAGCACCGGAAGTACCCAATAAAGGATTTCAAAAAACTGAGGGTATCTATATTGCGCCGGCGGAAGATCCAGATTATGTTGAGGTAATAATTAACAAAAATAGTGAAAGACTACAAAAATTAGAACCATTTTCACAATGGGATAGCAATGACTTTGTAAACCTTCCAATTTTGGTAAAGGCAAAAGGAAAATGCACTACTGATCACATATCTCCAGCAGGCTCATGGTTATTTTATAGAGGACATCTTGACAAGCTAAGCGATAACCTGTTTCTTGGTGCAGTTAATGCTTACAACAATGAAGTAGGAAAGGGCAAGAACACGCTTACTGGAAAAATACAACCATTTCCTGACATTGCAAGAGAGTACAAAGCTAAAGGAACCAAATGGATAGTTATTGGTGATCGTAATTATGGTGAAGGAAGCAGCAGAGAACACGCTGCCATGTCTCCAAGATTCATGGGATGTGCCACTGTTATTGCAAAAAGTTTTGCTCGTATACATGAAACCAATTT
This sequence comes from Nitrosotalea sp., assembly GCA_023251795.1. Lineage (GTDB taxonomy): Archaea > Thermoproteota > Nitrososphaeria > Nitrososphaerales > Nitrosopumilaceae > UBA8516. Next base: position 2,029 of record JAHEYD010000133.1, read on the forward strand.
GAAAAAGCAAGGCATACTTGCTCTA
>JAHEYD010000134.1 GCA_023251795.1 Nitrosotalea sp.
GACAGAAAAACAATTTTACGGATACGGATTTACCCACGTTACATCCACACTTACGACATCTAGATCTAGGAGTGCCTATTCTACACTCGGTTCAGTTTTGGAGAAGCTTGACATGCAGATCAGGACTGCAGATATGATTAGCGCCGTAGATTCTAGTGAGGTGGTATCTATGGTTATGACTACACATCTTTTACCCGACATCATGGGAAATCTACGGGCATATTCCGGGCAATCATTTAGATGCACTACATGTGGTGCAAGCTACAGAAGAATTCCCCTTTCACAAAATTGTACAGAATGTGGCAATAAACTCATCCAGACTTTGACAAGGCCTTCCGTAAGCAAATACCTCAAGTTAGCAAAGAGATTACTTGGCAAATATGAAATTGATCCATATCTGAGGGGAAGAGTTCTTGCTCTTTTAGACGAATTAGAATTAGTGTTTGGAAAAGAAGATAGTGATCAGGCTCTTCTTACTGACTATGCTTAGTGAAGTTTGACGTACTCATAAGCACCAAGCTTGTTATCAAAACAATAGTGAACTTTTTGGTAGTTTTTTCTGAATGATTTTACTTCAGATGCGACTTGGTTCTTATCTTTTTTATCCACCACAACTTTTTTGATGAAGCTTGCAACCTCTCTCATTTCTGATTCTTTCATACCCAGACGCGTCAGTTCGGCAACACCAAGTCTTATGCCACCAGGATGAAAGTAATTTCTTCCAGCCTTGATATCGCCTGGAATAAGTTGCCTGTTTACAATTATGTTTGCTTTTTCCAGATCGGCCTCAATTGTACCGCCATCACCAAATGAAAGTACATTTACTACGATTTGATGGGATTTGGTAAAACCCCGCTTTTCTCCCAGCACTCCAAAACCAAATGAGTATAAAGCTTCTGCAAATGCTTTTGCGTTTTTTATTACCTGACTTGCATAATCCTTTCCGAACTCGATCATTTCTGCAAACGCAATCGCTTTTCCAGCTACATGGTGCAGATGATGATTGCTTGTCATCCCAGGAAATGTGGCCCTTTTAATCTCCTCTCCATACTTTTCAAAGGAGACAACCATTCCACCCTGTGGACCAAACAAAGTCTTATGAGTACTCATGGTCATAGCATCTGCTCCCTCTCTCAAAGGATCTTGGAACTGTCCTCCTGCAATTAGGCCAGCAACATGGGCACCATCATAATTGACAAACATCTTGTATCCTTTTAGAAAATCTGCAAGTTCCTTAACAGGATGTGGAAACAAAAAAACAGATCCTCCAAACATAGCCATTTTTGGAGTTCTACCAGCCTTTTCAAGCTCAACTACCTTTTGCTTTGTCTTATCTACATCAATTGACATCTCTTCTGCATCAAATGGATAGAACTCTATGTCTAGTCCATGTACAAGACCTGCCGTCCCAGCATGTTCTTTTTTTCCATGAGATATATGGCCTCCAGATGGAATTGAAGGAGCTAGCATCACATCACCAGGATTTGTAAAAGCGGAATAAACAGAAAGGTTAGCTACAACACCAGAAATTGGTCTTACATCAACAAACTCTGCTCTAAACAATTCTTTTGCAAGTTCGATGCACTTGAATTCCACCTTGTCAATGTAAGTGCAGCCAGCATAGACACGCTCACCTGGCCAACCTTCGGCATATCTATTTGCAAAGTCCGAAATTGCAGCTTCTCTTACCGCAGGACTAGATACATTCTCACTTGCAATGAGAGGAATAGAGTTTGCAAACCACTCATTATGCTCTTTTAGCATAGAAAGTACTTCTTTGTAAGCTTCTTTTGGTGAGGATACCGTCATGTCGTGCAAGGTCAACTTTCCTAATTTAAAAACATCGTTTGAGATTCTTTGGAAAATTTACTTGTCTATTAGAAACTAAAAATTCAGATTCTGATAAAGATATAAAAAGGGAACAAAAGGCTTTACTGTATTATGTCTATACAAGCTACCCAAGGCGGAATTCCGGTTGTAATTCTAAAAGATGGCGCTACCCAAACTAAGGGTCGCGATGCTCAGAAAAATAACATTATG
>JAHEYD010000072.1 GCA_023251795.1 Nitrosotalea sp.
ATTAAGCCTTGTCCGTATCTATCTTTTTTACTTAGACTTGCAAACAAGATTTATGTCAAAAGATCTTACCAAAAAAGCTGTAGAGATGCTCCTAAAAGGTGCAACTCTGGTAAGCGATCCCTGTCCTTACTGTAAGGGTGTTCGTGTAATGAAAGATGGCCACGCACTTTGTGTAAATTGTGGCAGGGAGGCAAAAGAAGAAAACATTCCTGTACAAGAAAAAACTGAACAAAATACATCGCTTTCAAAATTTGAACAAAAACTAAGGGCACTTTCTGAAGAGCTTGAGCATGAAAAAAATCACCAAAAACAGCAACAGATCATGAAATCAATAACCGATCTAATGTTAATAATAGAGAAACTCAAACAATAGCGCAAAAAGTATTTATGTAAAAATCTTGCCCACAAAGACAACCATGAGTAGCAAGAAATCTGCACCTCTGCCTGCGTCAAGTGCTGGTCTATTGAGGTTTTTTGAGGATGAAACTAAGGGATATCGTGTCCGACCTGAGATAGTGGTATCTATCCCAACTGGGTTAATTGTAATCTCGTGGATTCTAAAATTGTTCTTCCTACCATGACAGAAAACGCCGATAATGTATCTCGTATTCATAAGAGATACTCGTTGACTCTACTTACTCCTTCCTCTCCTTATCTTTCACTTTTTGTCTCTGTTGTTGTTGTATCAATACTTGTATTACTTGCAGAGCTTGCTTATTTTGAAAACTATGACAAGTTTTTCATACATGTGTTTGTAGCAATAGGAGCACTTCTTGTCACACAAATTATTGATGCGCGTCTGTTGCATACAGAAAAATCCAAAGTCAGACACATCTCAGGATTTGGAAGTCTTTTATGGCTTGTAACAGCATTAGGTGGTTTAATTTCTGTACCTGTATTTTCTAAACCAGAACTTTTACCAATATATCTCACTGAAGGAATGTTTTTGTTTGCAAGTTTTAGAATAGGAATCTTTACTTCAGTCCTTGGCGCAAAAGTAAAACTAGCTTGGGCAATCTGTTTGATACAACCGCTTGCAATGTTTTTGGCAATCATTCCATCCAAGTTTTGGATTCCAATGCTTACTGACTTGCAAGCAATTGGATATGGAATTGTTTTTTTAGTAGTAGGAACAGTTTGGACCATAATAACAGACAGAGCTGGTGGTCCCAACGTTCCACGTACACATAAGGTATTACAGGCATACATTGCAGCATGGACACGAAACGATCCTTCTAAGATGGAACGCTTGATAGAAGAGCGCTCTCAACCATCCAAAGTGTCAACATTTCAAATTAGATTCAAGACAAAAGACAATGAGTTTCGACTCGTTTTACCAGACGTTCACCCAGGACCATTTCATCCAATAGGTGGAAGTAACATTCCATATCAGATATACAAAAACCTAAACTCATCTGCAATGGTGATGCACAGTATTTCTGATCATTCTCTTAACTTGCCGTCAAAATCTCAAGTTGATGCATACTTGGCTAGCTTTGCAAAAAGCTCAGTCTTAGATCAAGGTAATAAATGCACAAAGCCTGTTACTGTACAGGTAAACAAAGCAAGAACAGTTGGCCTGTTGTTTGACAAGACAGCTGTTCTCATCCTGTCACTTTCTCCACACGGAATGGAAGATATTCCACTTTATGTAAAAAATGAACTAGATCAATATGCAACAAACCGTGGGTTTGATAAACTCTTAATTATTGACAGTCACAATGCGATGGGTGAAGAGATATCTCCAAATGATGCAGACGATCTTTTCAAAGCTGCAAAATCAAACCTTGATACTTTGATGACAAAAGAAACATTGTCACTAGAAATTGGATATGCAAACTTGGAAAATCGAAACATCCTGGCAGATGACCTCGGTCCTGGTGGGATTGGTATCTTGTGTATGAAAATTGGAGATGAGAAATTCTTTCTTGGATGGTCAGACTCTAATAACATGCAAAACGGATTTCGAGAAGAAATTGTAAACTCGCTTTCAAAAAATGGATTCAACTTAATTGAAATGTGTACATCTGACACTCACTATAAAACAAAAGAGGCAAGAAACAAACATGGCTACTTTACATTTGGTAGCCTATCTGCTCCTCAAGACGCATCTTCTTGGTACCTAGATCTGGCTAAAAAAGCAGAACAGAACATTTCTGAGGCTTCATTTGAAGCACTACACCATCAAACCGATGTCAAAATCATGGGAACCACTCTTCTTGAGGATTATTCGAAATCGCTTGACCGTACAATGAGAATTACACAGGCTTTTTTGATAGGAACTACTGTCTTCTTTTTCTTAACTATGTTCTAGTGCATTAAGATCATCTAGATTTCCGTAAAACTCTTCACAAAAAGAACTAAGCTGTAAAATTGGTATGATTGGAACTTTGTCTATGAACCTTAGCTCTTCTTGATATAAAGTGACTATTGCAGGAACTGCTGCTTTAACATTTTCAGTTTTTAGAAAACGCTTTGTTCTTTCTATCTGCTTTTCTACTGCTTTTTCTAAAGATGATTGACTAGCTCTTTTCCAGTGCTTACAATCAATTAGTATTGCAACATCTGACTTTATACCTATGACATCTATCTGCATTCTTGGTTTTGTTAATATTAGATTTCTTGTTGTTTCAAACTCACTAGCATCTAAAATTTCTGCAGCAAGTGATTCAAAATCCTTCCAATCAAGTGACCTTGAAACTTCATCAACAGATGCGCCCATCCGTATTGCTAAAAGACACGCCTTTAGTCTGTCATTTTCATCAAAGAAAATTTGGTGATCCTCATACTTTCCTATTCCATTTTGTAAAAAACTATCAAGCATTGTCCTTGCAGTATCTTCGTCAGTCCTTGTGACCATGGAAAAATCCTTGATTGACATGCCTCCAGGAATTATTCCATTAATTCCTCTGACTAGAGTTTGGAGATTCAACAGGAGCTGATTTTCTCGTTCTATTATATACATTTTAATAATAATTGGTAAAACTGACAAGATTTGGAAGATCGATATTCCAAGTATTTAACATATTTGCAATGTGATAATCTCAGTTCTTATCAATACTATATTGAACTACATCATAACCAAAGAAGATTAAATACAGTTTCGATCAGTTCAATTCATGAAACTAGCGCTTATTACAGTATTATCTATATTTGTTTTAGGTTCGCTTGTTGCTTTTGCTGACAAGGGAACCTTTGTTGATAAAGTTCAGTTTATACAATATGTTGATGAAAACACTGCGTTAGAAGAAGTGAGAAATGGAAACTTGGACATTTATTATTATAGGGTATCTTCGGACAGAGTTGAAGACACCAAATCAAGAGAAGGACTCCAAGTCTTTCAATCAACGGGCGGTTCTTATAGCATACTTGTAAATCCTGCAAAATCTGAAAAATTCAATCCATTCTCATTACGTGATGTAAGATTTGCACTCAACTACCTGATTGACCGAGAATTGATTGTAAACGAACTTCTTGGTGGGTATGGCACTACAATGATATCTGCATATACTCCGTTTGATCCTGACTATCTTCTGGTCTTAGAGGACCTTGAATCATTTAACTTTAGATATAATCCAATACTTGCAGAAGAAATGATTTCTAATGCTTTGATAGGATCTGGAGCTGAAAAAATTGATGACAAGTGGTTTTATAATTCAAAACCACTAGAGATTGTCATTTTCATCAGAAGTGATGATCCTGTGCGTAAATCAATCGGAGAAATTCTTTCATCACAACTAGAAAAAATCGGATTTACTGTAAAAAAGGACTTTGGGGATCTGAACAAGGCATTTTCTGTAGTTTATGGAAGCGACCCTGCTGAGCAAAAATGGAACATTTACACTGAAGGATATGCTGGAAGGTCGGCATTTGTAAAATATGACTCTCTAGTAACAGCGCAGATGTATTCCCCATGGTACTGTAACATGCCGGGATTTTGCGAACCATCTTATTGGAATTACAAAAATGATACAATCGATTCTCTATCTATGAATGTGTTTAACGGCAATTTTACTTCTGCACAAGAACGAGCTGATCTTTTGAAAGAAGCAACAAAAATGGGAGTCCAAGAATCAGTCAGAATATTTCTTGCCAGTAAAATTGATCAATATGTTGCCAGTAACAAAATAAATGGAATAGTAAATGACTTTGGTGCTGGTGTACCAAGTAGATTCACACCAATCAATGCACATGGTGATTCTGATTTGTTAAAAATTGGAGTAAAACAGATCTATCAAGGAGCATGGAATCCAATAGGTGGAATGAGTGACCTCTACAGCAGAGAAATTTGGGATGCTGTTTCTGATCCTGTTACATTCAAACATCCATACACTGGTGTAACTATCCCAATTAGGACACAATGGCACGTCGAGGCTGCAGGACCGACAGAGAAACTTGAGGTTCCTGAGGATGCAATAAGGTGGAATTCCACACAACAGAGTTGGATAAAGATTGGAAAAGGAAATCAAGCCACCAGCAAGGTTACATTTGATCTTAAATTTAGTAACTGGCACAATGGTCGCCCAATGGACATGAATGATGTTCTTTATTCAATCTATTTTCTGTATGAGTGGCTTTGTGAGTCAGATGAAGACAAGACCTGTGATTCTGAATATTCATCAAAAGCAGAACAAGGTGCACAAACACTAGTGGGAGTAAGAGTAATTGACAGTGACACGATCGAAGTCTATCAAAATTATTGGCACTTTGATGAGGCAGAGATTGCGGATTCTGCAGCAGTGTGGGCAAGTATGCCTTGGGAGATAATGTCAGCAATGGAAAAATCTGTAACTGACGGCAAGGCTGCATTTTCAAGATCAAATGCGATTGGTAATAGCCTTGAATGGCTTTCATTACTTGTTCCAAATGATGCAAACATGATAAAATCAGAACTTGAAGAATTCAAACAATCAAACTTTGTTCCACCAGCACTTGCAACTTTGGAATCTGATCCTTCATACTATAATTCTAGATATGATTCATCAATATCATGGATTGCACAAAAAAATCATGCGATTATTAGCAACGGTCCATTTTATCTTGAGAGCTATTCACCAGAAGCAAGAACCATAACTATTAGAGCCTTTGATGATCCAACATATTCATTTGAGGCAGGACATTGGAAAGAATTTGCAAACGTCAAACTTTCTAAAATAAATCGTATTGATGTTCCAGACGTTGTATCGATAGGAAAAGAGTTAACAATTCCGGTATTTGTTAATGACGAGTCCACAATTTACTATTATTTTATAAACGCTGACAACAAAGTTGTTGCATCAGGTACAAAAAAATCTGAGAACAACAAAATTGATATCGCTTTATCAAAAGATCAAACTGCACTTTTTAGTGTAGGTGCAAACGACTTGAAGATATTTTCAGTATCAGATTCTGCCCTACGACCTGACATATTGCGCACTAGCTTTTTGGGAATAAGAGGAGAATACGTAGCACCTCCTGAAACATTGAATACCGAACCAAGCATTTTCCCTATTGAACAGGATTATCTTATACCGATATTCGCAATAATCTCAATAGTTGCAATAATAATAGGATTTTTCATCTTTCTAAGAAAAAGGAGACATCCATAGCTATGTTATTAACTATAGATAATAAATGAGGGCAAAATGAGCTTCAAACGATATCTTCTGACTCGGGCAGTAACAATGTTTGGCGTTCTTATGGCTACCCTTCTTCTTACAATAGCACTTGTTGGTTCCAACATGGATAGCATACTAAACCAATCTGTTGCCATTGAATGCAGAGGGAGCGTTACTAACAACCCAGACATCGTAAAAGGTATGAGCACAGAAGAGCTAGAGTCGTATATTCAAAATTGTATTACAACGAGAACCACCATGTTAGGTCTTGATCAGCCGTGGTACTCTCCAATTAGACTTGGCCTATCAATGTACAAGATTTTAATTCTTGATTTTGGTCATGCAACATTTCTTACAAGCGATTCTGGCTCATCTGATGTCAAAGACATTTTACTTGAAAAACTTCCAAGAACAATTTTACTTTTTACTACCGCAACCGTGATTATTTCTT
>JAHEYD010000073.1 GCA_023251795.1 Nitrosotalea sp.
TAGGAACAGCTCAAACTGCCACACTTGCCATAGAAAAAGCACAGGTCCTGATTGATCAAATCAATAAAGAAAAAATTGAAACGCCAATGGCTTCTGCAAAACTTACAGAGGCAGTATCAGCATTTGACGAAGGCAAATTCTCAAGTGCTGAGATCCTTGCTAATGAAGCAAAGAATATTGCTACTCAAGAACAGCAAACAGCTCTTTCAAATCCAAACCCAATATCAAATAACCCTCTAACTTCTATAGGTGGAACAATTGTAGGAATAGCTGCAACCATAGGTACGGTAGCAGGAGCAGTGGTAACAGTTACACTTCTGATCAAAAGAGCCAAGTCTGCTGTTAAGAAAACTGCTGAGCTTCTGCTAAAAGATGCAAATTACATACCACCAGACAAAGAGACAATCTTTAGACTCAAGCCGGATTTGCGCCAAGAGGACAAAGATATAGTGACATTTGTCTCTGAAAATGGAGGTCAAGTCTTCGAAAGTGAACTACGGAAAAAATTCCTTCTGCCTCGTACAACGACTTGGCGTGCGGTAAAGCGTCTTGAAAGAGAAGGAATTGTAGAAATAGATAAGATAGATCAGCAAAATCGTATAAGACTTCGAAAAACTTCGGGGGAAAACGAGGAATGAAGCCATTAGCATTTGTTTTACTTGTTTTAGTTGGAAGTATGATACTTACAAGCATACCATCTCAGATTTACGCCGATCCTCAACTTGATTCATTACTCAGGATTGCAAACCAAGCAAGAGATAACATAAAGATCAGGATATCACAACTCGCAACTGTACCTGATGAAATTACCAACCTCTATGAACAAGGTTCAACAGAGACTGCCGCACTTGCACAATCAGTAGCACAAGAAGATGTATCTTCTTCAAGACAACACTTTCTTTCGGCAATGAGGCTATTCAAAGCAACAAGTGATAAATTATCTCAAACTGAACCAGAGACTCCACCACCTACACCGCCTCCAACCTGTATAGATCGAGTAAAAAATGCGATTAATAAAATGGAAAAGAGCGTGGAGAGAACCAAGACAATTGCCGCACAAAAAAATGCGAATATAGATTTTACTGAAAGTGATAAACTAATACAGATTGCAAGAGAAAACTGTGAAGTAGGAAACATACCAGAAGTGTATAAGACACTTGAGCAGCTAAAACATAGCATACTTAGAATCATCAAAGAGCTGAAGTCTGTACCAACTCATACAGCAAATGAACTATCTAACACACCACCGCCCAACGCATCACAGACCCCAGATGATGTATCTAGAGACAATGCAAGGGATTCTAAGCTAGAAAGAATAAAGACAAAAATTCTAACCCTAGAAGAACAGCTAAACAGTCTTTCTGAAAAGACTAGTGATAATGATGTCGCCAGCCATTGGCTCAAGCGTGCCTTTTCACTTATTGAAGAGGCAAAAGGTCAACTTGACAAGTCACCAGAAAAAGCTATACGCACACTAAACGAAGTTGACAAAATTGTACGCATGATACAAAGAATAGTATAATGATCTAAGAAATATTAAGATTAATTTTCTACTATGAGATTCTGTAACATGCGTTCTAATGGAAATTACTGCCCCAGATACGGCACAAAACTTACATAAACTTCATATACGTTTTCAAAAGCAACCCATCACATGGCTTCTAGACAAATCTCCCTTGGTATAGGAATCCCAATGATTGTAGTTGGCGCATTAGTTGCATTCCTACTTGCCCCAACCCAAATCGGTATAGAAGATACGGTAGAATTTGTGGGAAGCCTCATTGGAATTCTTGGTGTTGTAATTTTTATTGCAGGACTTTTTGCTCAAAAAACAACCCAAATTACAACTTGAGCTAGACCTTTATTATTCCCCTAGAGACGAGGTATTGAATACCAGCAGCAAAGTCCTTGTCAGAGATTTTTTTATCAGCCCACCAACCAGCGTTAATTTTGATCCATGACGGAACTGTAACATTAGAGCCAGTTGTTATTGATTCTCCTTTTGGAATATTGATTATTTTTTGCTTTATCATGTATTGAATACCGCTTACAAAATCAGAATCTAAAATTGCACCTTGTGCCCACCATTTGGCTGAATTTCTGACCCATTCTGGTATCACTATCTCACCTAGAGCACTGTATGGAGCAAACTTTTGAACGTTGTTATTTGTTCTATCAACTACATACACATTATTCTTGGAATCTACTGCTATCCCAACTGGTTCTTTAAACTGTACAAGACCAGTACCAAGCGAACCCCAAGCGACTAGAAACTTTCCACGTGAATCAAATTTTTGTACTCTATGATTATCTGTGTCTGTCACGTACAGATTCCCTCTAGAATCTATTGCTATAGCACTAGGTTTGTTAAACTGTCCTTCTCTTTCGCCACTAGTTCCAAAAGATTTGATAAAAGTTCCAATATCACTAAACTGTAGTACCCTGTTATCATTGGAAACTATGACGTAAAAATTATTTTTTGAATCAAAGGTTACGTAATTGGTTGCAGTAAATTTCGCTGCCGCAGTAAGAAGAGACCGGATCTCATCTTTATACTGACCATTAGAATCAAATATCAAAATCTTGTTTTGACCAGAATCAGACACAAAAAGGTCACCAAGCTTGGAACCTGCCAACGCTACTGGTGTACGAAACATTCCAGGCTCGTCTCCAAAAGTTCCCCACGAGTATACAAAATTTCCATTTTTGTCAAATTTCTGAATACGTGCGTTTCCAGTATCTGCCACATAGATATATTTTTGATCAGCAAAAATTCCTGTTGGGTTTTTAAATTGCCCATATCCTGTTCCAGAGGATCCCCATAACAAAAGGAATTTTCCAGTAGAATCAAACTTCTTAATCTGCGAGTTTCCAGAATCTACTACATAGATATTGTCTTCTGAATCAACTGCAATACCTCTTGGATTCTTAAATTTAACATCTGTGCCAAAACCAAGTGTCAAAAGTAGCTTTGGTACGGCAACAACTTCAGAAGTGATAATATTAGTGCTATCTACAGGTTCTCCTTCTACAAAGAAGATTGCATATCTTGTAGCACCACCGTAATCAATATGCATCTTCCACGGTCCTTGCATATCGTCTTTGTTTATCTTATGAGGAATTACGGTGTTACCAGACATTATAGGTATAGCGAGTTTAGACCCTTGTTTGCCTGTTGGATCTTCAAACCAAAAACTCAGAGAATTTGCAATTAGACTTGTGGTGTGAATTTCTGCATTTATTATTTCGCTTGGTCTGTACCTTTGTTTGTCAAGTGAAAGTTCCAAAACTATGTTTGGTTCAATTTTGGTAGAGGTTGTAGATTCAACAATAAAGGATCCAGTTTGTGTAGCTCCTGCATAATATATTGACAATCTATATTTTCCAGGTGTGGCTGCAACCTTTTCAAGATGTAATTTTGTTGCTACAGAAGTAACAGGAAATGTAATGGCTGTAGTATTACCTGAAGGATCAGTTATTTCTATTATCCCTCCCGATTCTCTAACCTTAGAAAATATCAAATTTAGGTCAACGTTGTCACCCACATTGTAAGTTGATTTGTCTGTTCCAACAAAAATCGTCATGCGTTTCTCAATGTCACCTACCTCAAACGGCGCCTCAACAAACACATTATAATATTGAACCTTAACGTTGTATTTGCCCAAAGGGTTATCGCGAACAAGATCATCAATTAGAAAATCATATATCATAGTGGGTTGGTGCGCCCTTAAGTAAACGGTGTCGATGCCCTTTGCCAGTATTCCTTTATTATTATAAAAATTTATGTGATAATATTCTGCTCTGGCAGCATCAGGTAAATAATATGATGAAGTTATGTCAATTTTCATTGCATCACCATCATAGTAAAGCACTTTGTCAAGTTTCAATGAAAGTATTATGGGATCAACTACAAATGAGGCAGGCTGCCTTACACCATTATAAGTATAGTAAATTGTCCAGTTTCCAAAATAATTATCAAACGCGTCTCTATTAATTAGATGAGTTTTCTTTCCACCTACAAACTGATCAAGTGAACCAGCAAAAGTAGAATTGTCAGGACGTTGTGCAGTCCAAATAACAGTCCCACCTACATATCCATCTATTTTGAGATCTATGTAGAGCCAATCATTTGGACCAAAATGAGTAGTCCTGGGGGTTGCTGCTATGGTAATAGCATCAGCATACTGAGGAATCACAAAAATTAAGGCCACAAGCGCAAGCAGATAAAGAACACTCTTCACTACAGCATTATCAGCATCATATGAATAAATCATTTTAGTAGCAATTGTTCAAGCACAAATCCAATTGAATAAATATTGAAAAGCGGCAGATTGTTTGCTTGAAAGTAAGACTATCTGAAATATTCACCTCTCTTGAAGGTGAAGGAATACTGTATGGAACAAAAACCCTTTTTGTAAGGTTAGCAGGTTGCCCTTTCAAGTGTTTTTATTGTGACACAAAAGATTCCTTACCAATGGATTCTGGACAAGAGTACGACCTTGAAGAAGTATGCAAACTTATAGAAAAAAACTTGGAAAAAAATACTTACAAGGTTAACTTTACTGGTGGAGATCCACTTGTCCAATCTGAAGCACTAGCAGAGATGGCAAAGTTTGTTCAAGCAAAAAACATTCCTACATACATAGAATCATCTTGTTATGATTCACAAAAGTTTTTTCAGGTTCTTCCGTACATTAACTACATAAAAATCGAATTTAAAACGCCAGACTCCGAATTTGTTGATCTAAAACATTATTCCAAACTTTTGGAAAATGAGATGCAATGCCTTAGATACGCTGTGGATTCACGAAAGACTACATACATCAAAGTTGTGATAAGCTCAAAGACTCAACTTGAACCATTCAAAAACCTACTTGAGAAGGTTTTTAGCATAATTTCGAAATCAGAAATTGCAGGATTTATAATACAGCCAAGCTATGGTATTGCAGAGCCCAGTTTGAAACAGCTTTTTAGCTTTTATGACGCAGTTTATCCTTATTATAATGAGGTACGTATTGTACCACAACTACACAAATTCATAGGTGCGCCATGATGGATAAAGACAGAGTAAAACGACTTGTACGAGAAATGATAGCAGAGATAGGTGAGGATCCTACTAGAGAGGGTTTACTTGACACCCCCGGCAGAATTGCTGACATGTATGAAGAAATCTTTAGTGGATATGATGCGGAGTCGGAGCTTTCAGTAAAGTTTTCTGAAGATTCGGATGTAATTGTAGCAAAGGATATACAATTTTATTCAATGTGCGAACATCATATGTTGCCTTTTTTTGGTAAGATCCATATCGCATATTCACCGGATGGCAAGGTTTTTGGAATTTCAAAACTAGTAAGACTTGTAGAAAAGTATACTAAAAGATTGCAAATCCAAGAACGCATTACAAAAAACATTGCTGACGAGTTACATTCTGAAGGAGTAAAAGGAGTAGTTGTGATAATAGAAGGCGAGCATTTTTGTATGAAAATGCGTGGAGTTAAAAACGATGCTAAGATGACTACAGTTGCATACCGAGGAATTTACGAGAAAAAAGAATATAGGCCAGACATACTTGCCATGATTCACAAAAGTAGCTCAGAAACTAAAATAGTTTAGCAAAGTCAAACACAATGAAATTGCAAATTTGGATACCTAAACAGATTCTTCAATAACCCGTGTTAAATAGCGCTGGTTCCAACTTCCCCAGTTTTAATTCGTATTACCTGTTCTATATCAGATACGAAAATTTTACCATCGCCCATAATGCCAGTTTTTGCGTTATTGATAATGATCGAAATTACCTTATCGACATCTTTGTCATCCAAAATGAGTTCTAACTTTGACTTGTCCAAAACTTGTTCTTCAATATTTGTCATGGCTGCAGCACGACCGCCATGAACATATACACCACGTCCTATTTTCCCTCTCCCTAAGATATTAGTTAGCATGAAACTAGAGAAACCAGCCTCTTTCAACGCATTACAAATAACTCGAGCTATAGTTCTTCCCACTACAGCTTCTACTTTTTTCATTAGCATACCATTAA
>JAHEYD010000135.1 GCA_023251795.1 Nitrosotalea sp.
TGTTTGAGGCCTTTGATACCAATTCTGACATAGGAGCCATTGTAGGTGGAGGACGATATGACACACTTCCTAAAGCTTTTGGACGAGCTGATCTTGGTGCAACTGGAGTAGCAGGTGGTGTAGAGCGTATAATTTATTCGCTAGAAAATCAGGGGGTTGACATAACTCTGGCAGCACCACAAATTTGGGTGGCATTTGTCAACGACGAAATGCAAAAAGTGGCACAAAACGTGGTTTCCCAGCTTAGACAAAAGGGAATACGTGCAGAAACTGATTTGAGTGGAAAACCTTTGAAAAAACAGATGGAAATGGCCTCAAATTCAAAATTTACAATTATTGTAGCCCCAAAAGAATATTCTTCAAAGTCAGTGGTTGTACGCAACATGAAAGATGGCACTGAAAAACAAGTTGTTCTTGAATCTTTATTGTCTGATCCAAAACTTAGTCTTCAACTTTAAAGGCCCTAGTTAGCATCACAAGTTCCGGGCCGTTTGTAAGAGTACCCACTACAAGAGACTTGTTGTTTGCCAAAATGCCCGATGCCACATAGGGTATTCCACCGTTAATCGTTGCTGCCTCGAGTCTTACTCCAAGAACTTCTGACATAGCATTGATATCGTCTTCTTCTGTATTTGGATGAACAATGCCACCATGAGATGTGGCAACTGCCATGACACCAGCTTGGTTATATCTAGCAATTTTCTTCTGTACTATTTCTATTCCTAATACGTCTTGGATTTTTTTTATATATTCTCCTGGGATCATGGGAGACATTATTCCACCCTTGTCATTTACACAAATCAAATTTCCAAGTGCGGTGTACTTTGTATCTATTATGGCAACATTAAGACCAGTATTTTTCTTTAGATGAGTAACCTCATCTTCCAATGAAGTGCGCGGTAGTATTATTCCTTGATTGTTTACCACCATAAGGGGTCCAAGTAATCTTGTGTTTGCAACTGAAGTGAAAACATAATCAGTTTTTAGAAAATCTGCTAGATGTCTTGCCTTTGTTGTGGCAAAGCCATTTGGTACAAAGACAAACTCATCATTAACTTTAGTGTAAATACCTACATTCGGACTCCGATAAACATCATATTTGAAAATCCCCAATAACCAAAGACATAGAATGTGAAGATATGAATTTATCTTGAATACATTTTAATTAATCAAAAGGCATTTAATTTTAAAATGCCAATTGACGAAAACTTTCCAAAAAACCATATAGTCCTTGGAAAATTCAAGGATCCTTTAAGCGATAATTATCATTTGGTATGGGGACCTGGCAGACTTGCAGAAGCTGCTTCAGATGAAAACGTAAAGAAAGACTACGCTACAAAAGGGGAGGAAATCAAACCACTAGGAATTCATGGCACGTTTGTAGCTGTAGATTGGGATTCTTGCATTGCAGATGGAGCTTGCCTCATGAGTTGTCCAGTAAAAGTCTTTGAATGGTACAAAAATCCTGGGAAGCTACTTAGGAGAGATAAATTGGATTATACTGATAAGGCTAGTCCGGTAAAAGAAATAGACTGCATCTGGTGCATGGCATGTGTTGAAGTCTGCCCTA
The DNA here is from genome assembly GCA_023251795.1 of Nitrosotalea sp. Taxonomy (GTDB): domain Archaea; phylum Thermoproteota; class Nitrososphaeria; order Nitrososphaerales; family Nitrosopumilaceae; genus UBA8516. The sequence continues at coordinate 1,571 of JAHEYD010000135.1, forward strand.
CAAAGGCCGTAAAGGTTGATCAGGCCAACCTGGCGGTACATGAAAAAGAGATCGCAGGATTAACTTAGTTTAAACTAATTTTATCTAGGTTTAAATAACATATTGTGCATCAAAATTTATGCCAATAGCAGAAGATTTTCCAAAAGGACTGAGCCCAATTGGAAAAATAAAGCACACGGATGGTGAACATTTTCACTTTGTCTGGGGACCAGGTAAGGTAGCAGAGGCAGCAGAAAATCATGATGTTCTTGCTGCATACGAGGCCCATGGTGAAAAAATAGAACCATTGGGTGTAAGTGGCACAATGGTAGCTGTAGATTGGGATTCATGTGTCGCAGATGGTGCATGCATTGAAGCTTGTCCAGTACAAGTTTTTCAGTGGTATAGAACGGAAAAAGATATTCCAGGAATACAGGCAATAAACGAAACGTTTGCTGGTACAGGAAGTACAGTAAAAGAAG
>JAHEYD010000136.1 GCA_023251795.1 Nitrosotalea sp.
ATTTTGTATTTTTCTCTATATACTACTGCTCTCTCACCCATCCAACTCTTAAAGACTGCCTCTATTGCAAGCTCAAGTTGGTTGTAAGGATCAGAAGGAAATGGTTTTCCAGTGTGGTTTTCACAAATCTGTTTGTATCTTGATGCAATCTCCTTGAGAGTCTCTGCGTTAAGTTCATTATCGTTTTGAACAATGAATTGACGCTTGGTTTCTTCTAGGATCTCGTCAAACTTTTTGTCATTTACACCAAAAACGACTTTGCCAAAAAGTTGGATAAATCTCCTGTAGGAATCCCACGCAAAACGTTCATTGTTGCTTTTTTTAGCCAACCCTACAACTGTCTGATCATTTAATCCAAGGTTTAGTATAGTGTCCATCATTCCTGGCATAGATAGCGCTGCACCAGACCTGACTGATACTAGGAGTGGATTTTCTAAAGAGCCAAACTTTTTACCAGTTCTTTTTTCTATCTTGGCAATGTTTTTTCTTACTTGTGCCATGAGATCGCGTGGCATTTTTTTGTTATTCTGATAATACTTGTCACAAACTTCGGTAGTGATTGTAAAACCTGGAGGAACTGGTAATCCAATTCTTGTCATCTCACACAGTCCTGCACCTTTTCCGCCTAGCAGTTTTTTGTTCTTACCGTCTCCTTCGTCAAAAAAATAAATCGGCTTCATATTACGCCATTTGTTATGATTTGGGTTATCAACCTTTCTGGTTTTTTGATATTGCACTAGCAAATTCTTCTACTATGTGTGTCCAGTTCTTTGCTTTGACTATGCCACTTGCTACTAGGATCCCCCTTGCACCCAACTGCATAGCTTTTGCGACATCTTCTCCTGAGACAATGCCTGCTCCGCAAAGAAGCTTTGTAGAATTTTTTGCTTGCTTTATAGCAGTTACTGATCTTGTTATAATTTCAGGTCTTTCTTTTGATACTGCCTTGCCAGTTCCTATGAGTTCAGGCGGTTCAATAGCTATGTAATCTGGGTTTAATTTTGCATATCTTCTTGCCTCACTTACGTCTTTAACACACACTACTGAGATCATTCCAAGTTTTTTTAGTCTAGAGACCAATTCATTAATTTGTTTTTCAGGAATTCTGTGCTCACTGTGATTTATCAAAGAACCTTTGACAAGAGATTTTTTTACAATTTCAGGAACCATAAAACCAGTAGTGCTCCCAATATTTGCAGTATCAAGATGCTGCGCCAAAACAGGGATGTTGCATCTGACAATTTCAGCAAGTAGATGCTGTGGAGGTGCTACAGCTATTTTGATTTTGTATCTTTTTAAAACCTTTTCTGCTATTTTTGCTAACTTTAGTGCCTTTGCACCTGCTATCTCTTCATAGTTTTTAAAGTTGATAATAAACAAACCATGGATACTAGGCTCATCTATGATATATTGATTATGAGTTTGGATTTTTTGTAATTATATTGTTAGCGTGATTTTATTTTTGTGCTGTAAGTTTGTTTTTATTCTGATTTGGTTTCTGGTTAATTTGATTTTTGTTTAGGCTTTGCAGTCTTTGCTTTTAGTGGTTTTGGTTTTGTTGTCTTTTGTGGGGGTTTTATGTGTGGTTTTGGCTGCTGAGTTGTAATCTGTTCTTCTTGATGTGGTTGTGGCATGTGACTTGGTTTGTGTTGTGGATGAGATTTTTGTTGATTGTTTGTGATTGGTCTCATCTTACTCCAAACGACATTCATTCTGGCTCTATATCCTTCTGCATATTCCAGCTCACTTGGTACTAGTGTTGCAGGATGGAAAAATCCTTGACTTCGCATTGCAAATGCTCTTTTTGTTGCAAGATTTCTTACGTAATCCCAGTCTGCAGTCGCAAATCCATCTACTGGTCCAACAAGTATTCCATTGTGCATGCTAAAAACAAGACTGCTGACAATTGGTATTGCAAAGTTGATGCTTGCTGGCGAGTTTATCTTTACTGGCATTAGTGGCATGTGATGGCTGCCTCTTGTGTTTCCTGCAACATAGTGCGGATTGCTAAA
>JAHEYD010000137.1 GCA_023251795.1 Nitrosotalea sp.
GGATGAGCGAATTCAAAGTAGTTGTAATATTAAATGAAAGAGAGGCATGCGTGATTTTTCCAACAACTAATGGTGAGGCAGATATGAGCTCCATGTTTCACAGTGCAGAGCCAAATTTTCATCAATGGTGTTTTGATTATTTCAAACATTGCTGGAATAATTCACAGCCATTCCAAGAAAGCAAGCTCCAGTAAAAATAATTTTCATTTGTATATTACAATAGTTTAGGGTCAGAACTTGTGTAGCTAAATCATAGATCATACAGCCACCGTGTCATCATACCCCTAACTCATAGAATTCATTATTGACAGAGCTTTATTTCTTATCTCCGAATTTATTCTCACAATTACCAGCCCTTCATTTGGCTGTCCGTACAAAACAACCGAGTTCTCAGGTGCATATACACAAACTGGCAGAACTAAAAGATCCTCTTCGCCTATCACAGTGACTCTTGCAGGAGGCACTTGTAGTGCTTTTTTTATCACATCGATACTTTCTTGAGTTATTTGTGCAGCTGGATTGTTGCAGGAAAAAGTCGTCTTGATAGCAGATGAGGGCAATTCTCTTTTAGATCTTTTTTCCAATCCATCTACAATTTGCAATGACGGAATAATTCCATATTTGATCAGTTTTTCTGTAGTTGCATCACCAACAGTGATTACAAACGAACCTTGAGGAATATTTTTCAAAATGTTTTCTTTTGATGTATCAGATTCTTTAATTAAAACTCCTAGTGGCTTTTTTAGACTCTCGCGAAGGTTTTGAGGAAGATGCACGATATATCTTTGTTTTTAGCTATTTTTACGTAGCTACTTCAGCACTTATCTCTTCTTTTAGTTGAGATGCTAGTATACTGCATCGTGCTGCCACGTTTTTTGCAGCTGACATAAATGCTTCGCCATGTGTAGAGTTGGGGTCTGTCACAAGGACAGGTCTTCCAGTATCAGAACCCATCATGATTCCTGGATTTAGCGGAATCTCGCCCAAGAATGGCAAACTAAACTTTTCGCAAATCTTTTTTGCTCCTCCCTCGCCAAATATGTGGTGTACTGTGCTACAGTCTGGACACTTGAAGTAGCTCATGTTTTCAACTACTCCAAGAATTGGAATATTTAATTTCTGAAACATTCCAAATGCTTTTACTGCAACACTGCTTGCAACTTCTTGCGGTGTTGTAACTACTAGTATTCCAGTGATTGGTATTGTCTGGGCCAAAGTAAGTGGAATGTCTCCAGTCCCGGGTGGCAGGTCCACTATGAGATAATCAAGATCAGACCAGTTGGTGTCAACAAGAAATTGTTTTACAATTCCAGAAATTATCGGGCCACGATAAATTGCAGCCTGGTGTTCCTGTTCTGCAAAAAATCCAAAAGAAACAACTTTGAGTCCGTGTGATTCTGCAGGTTGGAGTTTGTTGTTCTCGACCTCCATCACTGACTTGCCCATGCCAAGCATCAAAGGAACACTTGGGCCATAGATGTCTGCATCAAGCAGTCCAACTTTAGCACCAGTCTTTGCCAATGCTAGTGCCAGATTGACTGAAACTGTTGTCTTTCCTACTCCGCCTTTGCCACTTGCAACACCGATGATGTTTTTTACAGTTGGCATCATCTCGTCCATGGATAACGCGCGACCCTCCATAACTTTGGCAGTAACTTTCATGTCAAACTTACCAATTTCTGGAATAGAACTGACTGCCTTTCTAACATCTTGCTCTATCTCATCATTGAAAGGACATGCTGGCGTAGTAAGTTCTAATGTAAACTTTAGATCATTTCCATTTATTTCAAGATCTTTAATCATTCCCATCGAAACTATGTCTTTTTTGAGGTCTGGATCGATAACCGTGCTTAGAGTCTTTAGGACCTCATCTACTGCAACCATACCAAAAAAATCCCTAATAGATTATTTAAACATAGGCAAAATTAAGAATAATATTCATCCAAAGATTCATAAATTGAAATTTTATCAATTTTCTTTAGATGTTTTCTATATCTACCCTTACTGAT
>JAHEYD010000138.1 GCA_023251795.1 Nitrosotalea sp.
TTTTATTGGAGGAATATTGGCAGTAGCTGGAACAACAATTGGATACATTATTTTTAGAAAAAGAAAATAGAAGAACATATACAACTTTTCAACAATCTCTAAAAACACTGAAAATTAACGTAAAAACTCTAATCTTAAATCGCACTATTTCCTAGTTATCGTGGAACCAAAAAATAGGACAATATTGTACAGGAACCCATCGGACTCTGGAACCAAAAAATGAATAATATAGTCGCTAATCCCCCCTGGTCCACCATATTCCCAAAAAACAATATACAGCTAATCAAAGTAAGGAGATCTATGAAGGTATTTAATGGAAAAACTGCTGCGGAAGAATACATGTCAAGCCATACATTGACGTTTTCTACTCCTGAACTAACACTTACAAGGTTTGCATTCTGGTTGGGTGACATTATACCAGATCCAAAAAATCCTGGTCAAACAATGCTTAGAATAATGGCATATGTAGAAGAGAAAGATTTTGCACCAGTACCAATTATCGATGAGGAGTATGTTCCTACAGGTGCGATAAGATCCAGTGGTGGAATTTATGGTAGTCTTAAAACAGAATCAGGTGCTTCTACAAAGTTTTGTTCAGAATGTGGTATTAAGATTTCACTAAATGCAAAATTCTGTACAGAGTGCGGTGCTACTCAAGATTAGTTCTAATGAAATTTTATTTTGTACAAATTACGTCAAAATTATTTTTTGATTACTGAAGTTTATTTCCACATTTAGTACAGAATTTAGCATTTGATCTTGTTGAAGCACCACAAGAAGTACAACTTGGACCAGTGTATTTTCGAGGTAACAAAGATGGATCCGGTGTTGGTAGAGCTCCAGGAGCACTAAATGCAGCTGCAGAAATAATTTGAGGCGGACGTCCAGGAATCTGAGGAGTTGGAGCCATAGTTTGCTGAGGTGAAGTCATGCCAAATCCTGTCATACCACCAGAGGTGGAACCCATAGCTGTTGTACCAGGAGCAGTTCCGCCAGCTATTCTATCAAGTGATTTTTTCAATTCAAAAATTACTTTTACAGCAAGAAATTCCAATGCAGAATATGCTACTACATAATCACCAAGTTTTTCAAAAAATTCCTTTTCGGATAGTTTCCCTTGCTTGTATAATGTATTAGCATCAAGAAAAGATTCGTAATAGCCCTGTGAATTGTCTAGAAGACTTTGTAATTTGTCAAATAAAAGATTCAGTGTATCTACTTCTCCAAAGGACATACAAAAAGTTCCTCAAGCCGTTATTAATTATTTTAGATTGAAAAAATGAGAGGATTAATTTTGCTATATCTAGATCTTCTTTAGAGCGTTTTCTATCATGTTTTTGTATGAGTCTTTTGAAGCTGCTCCTACTTGTTGTGCAATAATCTCGCCTTTATTGAATATAGCAAGTGTAGGAATGCTGAATATGTTGTATTTTGATGCAACTTCGCCGCTTTCATCTACGTTTACTTTGACAAAATTTACTTTGCCAGAATATTCTCCAGCTAGTTCTTCTACAACTGGTCCGACCATTCTGCATGGACCGCACCATTCTGCCCAAAAGTCTACAAAGACGGGCAGTTGGGATTCCATTACTTCAGTCTGCCATGTTTTTGTGTTTACTGCTTTCGCGTTCCCCATTTTTATCAGAAATAATTAATCTTGGCATCCCTAAATATGTTAATTGGTATAAGGCGTGTTCTTTACCAACGACTTCTTAGGCCGTAATAATTTCTAGAACCATGTCTTCGTTCTCCGTAGCTTGGTCTACTCTCCTGTCTACTATCCGGTCTGCTGCCTTGTCTACTATCCGGTCTGCTGCCTTGTCTACTATCTGGTCTGCTGCCTTGTCTACTATCTCTACCATATCCTCTTCCACCTCCGTATCCTCCACTTCGGTATCTTCCACCTCCGTATCCTCCACTTCGGTATCTTCCACCTCCGTATCCTCCACCTCTATGACCAACTTCCCTTTTTAATGGATCTGGGATCTTAACTTCAATTCCAAGTTG
>JAHEYD010000023.1 GCA_023251795.1 Nitrosotalea sp.
TGGAAGAATAATGGTAAACATTTCAAATAAACGTTGGCCAATAATCCAAGACATATTAAAACGGGAAGGAATTGCAAGACAGCACCTTAACTCCTATGACGAATTTTTAGAACGAGGACTTCAAAGTATAATTGATGAAGTAGGACAAATTGAAATTGAAAGTGCAGAATACCCATACAAAATTCAACTTGGCAAATTAAAACTTCAGCAGGCGAGAATGATGGAGCTTGATGGTTCTATAACACACATTGCTCCAATGGAAGCAAGATTGAGAAATGTTACATATGCGTCACCAGTAATGCTTGAAGCAAGCGTAGTAGAGGATGGGAAAATCCTAGAATCTCGATTTGTTCATATTGGTGACATGCCACTGATGATAAGATCAAATGCTTGTATCTTACATAATCTTTCTGAACAAAAATTAATTGAACATGGTGAAGATCCAAATGATCCAGGCGGATATTTCATTATAAATGGTTCAGAACGAGTAATTGTCGGTTTAGAAGATCTTTCTTATAATAAAATTATTGTCGACAAAGAAATTGTTGGTGGAAACATTGTATTCAAAGCAAAAGTGTATTCATCAATTGTTGGTTATCGTGCAAAGCTAGAACTTATTATGAAAAATGATGGATTGATTGTTGCAAAAATTCCAGGCTCGCCAGTTGATATACCTGTAGTTACATTGATGCGAGCACTTGGACTTGAATCAGATAGAGAAATTGCAGCAGCTGTTTCACTTGTTGACGAAATTCAAGATGAACTTGAGGCATCTTTTGAAAAATCAGGGGACGTACCAACTGCTAAAGATGCCATAGTGTACATTAGCAAAAGAATTGCTCCTGGAATGCTTGAAGAATTCCAAATAAAGAGAGCGGAGACTTTGCTTGATTGGGGTTTGTTACCGCATCTTGGCAAGCACCCTGATAATAGAAAAGAAAAATCACAGTTTTTGGGCGAAGCAGCTTGTAAATTAATTGAATTAAAACTTGGTTGGCTTACTCCAGATGATAAAGACCATTATGGAAATAAGGTCATAAAGTTTGCAGGTCAAATGCTTGCAGATCTATTCAGAACAGCTTTTAGAAACTTGGTACGTGATATGAAATACCAATTAGAAAGATCGGGCCAAAAAAGAGGAATCAATGCTGTAGCTGCAGCGGTAAGACCAGGTATAGTAACAGATAAACTAAACAACGCAATTGCAACTGGAAACTGGGGAAGAGGTAGAGTAGGAGTAACGCAGCTTTTGGATAGAACTAACTATCTTTCTACAATAAGTCATCTTAGAAGAATTCAATCACCGCTTAGCCGAAGCCAACCAAACTTTGAAGCAAGAGATTTACATGCAACTCATTTTGGCAGAATTTGTCCAAGTGAAACCCCAGAAGGATCAAACTGTGGATTGGTAAAGAATCTTGCACTTTCTGCAATCATATCAGTGAATGTTCCATCTGAAGATATAATTGAAAAACTCTACGATCTGGGTGTAACTTATGTTTCGGAAGCAAAAGATGAACTGAAAAAAGAAGGAGCTAGAATCTTTGTAGATGGAAGATTAATTGGGTACTATAAAGATGGACAGAAGCTTGCAGATTCACTACGCGAACTTAGACGTAATTTTAAAATTCATCCACATATTGGCATATTTCTGTATCAGTCTAACATTGAGGGTTCGACAAAAAGACTCTACGTAAACTGTAATGCAGGAAGAGTCTTGCGTCCGTTGATTGTTATAAAAGACAACAAGCCACTTTTAACACAAGAACTAATAGACAAAGTCAGCAAAAAATTCCTTTCATGGAACGATCTTCTTCACATGGGAATAATTGAACTAGTAGACGCAAATGAGGAAGAAAACTGTTACATCACCATGGATGAAGAAAATATCAAAAAGCACACTCACATGGAAATTTTTCCATCTGCAATATTGGGTGCCGGTGCATCAATCATACCTTATCCAGAACATAATCAATCTCCAAGAAATACATATGAATCTGCCATGGCAAAACAAAGTCTTGGATTCTCAACGCCACTGATGAACGCAAGTACATATGTGCGACAGCACTTTATGCTATATCCACAAACTCCCATTGTTACAACAAAAGCTATGGGGCTTTTGGGACTTGAAGATCGACCTGCGGGACAAAACTGTATCGTAGCTGTATTACCTTTTGATGGATATAATATAGAAGATGCAATAGTACTTAGCAAATCATCAGTAGAGCGAGGACTGGGACGAACTTTCTTTTATAGAATCTATGAAGCAGAAGCAAAACAATATCCTGGAGGCATGCGTGACAACTTTGAAATTCCAAATGCAGAAGGAAACATACGTGGATTCAGAGGAGACAAGGCTTATCGATTATTAGAAGAAGACGGTGTAATTGCAACAGAATCTATGGTTCAAGGAGGCGACATTCTGATAGGAAAAACGAGTCCTCCACGATTTATGGAAGAGTACAGAGAGTTTGAAGTAAAAGGCCCTTATCGAAGAGATACATCTATTGGAGTAAGACCGTCTGAAAACGGAGTTGTAGACAACGTAGTGATGACTCAATCGCACGATGGTGGAAAGATGTACAAAATACGAGTAAGAGATACAAGAATTCCTGAAATTGGTGATAAATTTGCATCAAGACACGGTCAGAAAGGTGTTATTGGTATGCTAGTAAACCACGAAGATTTACCATATACTGCCGATGGTGTTGTTCCAGATGTTTTGATTAACCCTCATGCATTTCCATCCAGAATGACAGTGGGTATGTTTCTTGAATCTGTAACAGGCAAGGCCGCGGCTTTGCGTGGAACAAAAATGGATGGCTCTGCATTTGTTGGTGAAAAATTAGATGATGTAAAAGATGTACTAGAGTCTGCCGGATTCAAATATTCTGGAAAAGAAATGATGTATGATGGAAGAACCGGAAAAGCGTTTGAAGCAGAAGTCTTCATTGGTGTAGTATATTATCAAAAACTCCATCATATGGTTGCTGACAAGATACATGCTAGAGCTAGAGGACAAGTCCAAATGTTAACAAAGCAACCAACAGAAGGACGTGCGCGCGGTGGTGGATTGAGATTTGGAGAAATGGAAAGAGACTGTCTAATTGCATATGGTGCTTCAATGATGTTAAAGGACAGATTGCTTGATGAATCTGACAAGGCTGATATTTACATCTGTGAGAGATGCGGGCTCGTGTCATATTATGATATAAAACAAAGAAAATTTGTTTGTCGTGTGTGTGGTGATAAAGCAAAAGTGACTTCAATTTCGGTTGCATACGCATTCAAATTATTATTGCAAGAGATGATGAGCTTGGATGTTGCTCCGAGACTTTTGATTAAGGAGAGAGTATAATGGCACTTGAAACAATCAAGGTAATTGATGGAATTAGATTCTCTGTATGGTCACCTACCGAAATAAGGAAATATTCAGTTGCTGAAATCACAGCTCCTGAAACCTATGATGAAGATGGTATGGCAGTACAAGGTGGATTGATGGATGGAAGACTTGGAACTTTGGAGCCAGGACAAAAATGTGTAACTTGTGGAAACACGGCAGCAAGATGTCCTGGACATTTTGGTCACATAGAACTCGCTGAACCAGTTTTACATATTGCATTTATCGACAACATATACAAACTTCTTCTGACTACGTGCAGATCATGCGCTCGACTTAAAATTTCACAAGAAGACCTTGAAGAATATCACAGAATAAAAAGCAAAGAAGCCGCATATACCGTAATTTCAATAAAACACATTCCTGATGAAATAATTGAAAAAGCAAAAAAAGAAAAAACCTGTCCACACTGTGGTAAATCTCAATACGATATGATATTTACAAAACCAACAATCTTTATAGAAAAGACTGAGCTTGGAGAAAATAGATTACTTCCAATCACAATTAGAGAAAGATTCTCACATATGATTGACGATGACTTGAAACTTTTGGGATATGATCCCACAACTGCGCGACCAGAATGGTTTATACTGCAAGTCTTACCAGTTCCACCTGTTACTGTAAGACCATCGATTATACTGGAAACAGGAATCAGATCTGAGGATGATCTAACCCACAAACTTGTAGATATAATCAGGGTAAATCAAAGACTGAAAGAAAGCAAAGATGCAGGAACTCCTCCTCTCATCGTACAGGATCTTGTTGATTTGTTACAATATCACACAACCACATATTTTGATAACGAAGTTTCTGGTATTCCACAAGCTCACCATAGATCAGGTAGACCACTAAAAACTTTGACACAAAGATTGAAAGGAAAAGAAGGCAGATTCAGAGGTTCACTTTCAGGAAAAAGAGTTGACTTTTCCAGCAGAACTGTAATCTCTCCAGACCCTAATCTTGATCTCTCTGAAGTTGGTGTTCCAGAATCTGTAGCAACCAAACTTACAATACCTGAGGTAGTGACAGAATGGAACATTGAAAGACTAAAGAAACTTGTCATCAATGGACCAATCAAATTTCCAGGCGCTAATTATATTGTAAGACCAGATGGAGTTAAAATCAGACTTGACTTTGTAGAAGACAGAGAAACTATAGCAAACAACATAGAGATTGGTTATCTGATAGAACGACATCTTTCAGATGGTGACATAGTAATGTTTAACAGACAACCATCTTTGCATCAAATGTCAATCATGGCTCACTATGTGAAAGTTTTACCAGGAAAAACTTTCAGATTGCACCCGTCTGTATGTCCGCCATACAATGCTGACTTTGATGGGGATGAAATGAATTTACATGTACCACAGAGCGAGGAAGCTAGAGCAGAAGCAATTCTATTGATGCGAGTTCAAGATCAATTAATTTCTCCAAGATATGGCGGTCCAATAATTGGGGCTCTACGTGACTTTATTACTGGAGCTTACTTGCTAACAAAAGATGGAACAACACTCACACCTCAAGAGTTTGCAAACCTTGCAATGATTGCTAACTATAAAGGAACATTCCCAGAACCTGCAATCAAAAATAAAAGTGGTGGACTTTACACAGGAAAACAACTGTTTTCTCTTTTCATGCCAAAAGATTTCAATTATGTTATTACATCAAAATGGTCTAAAGGTACAAAAGGTCCTTCAAAAGATGTTGTAATTAAAAATGGTCAGTTACTCAGTGGTGTAATTGACAAAGCGGCAATTGGTGCTGAAGAACCAGATAGTGTGTTACACAGAATAACAAAGGATTATGGCAACGATGAAGCAAAGAAATTCCTAAACTCTATACTGGTGATGTTAAAACAGTTTATCACTCATTATGGATTCAGCTACGGATACTCTGATCTCGAACTTTCACAAAAAACAAAAGAAAACATCGTTGTCGGAATACACGAAACATATGACAAAGTTTACGATCTAATATCTCAAGCAAAAAAAGGAACATTACAGCTTAGCAGAGGACTCTCTGCAGAAGAGGCATTAGAGGCATATATAGTAAATGAGCTTTCAAAAGCAAGAGACAAGGCGGGTAGTACGGCTGATAAATCATTTGATGAAACAAATTCCGGCAGAATAATGGCAACTACCGGTGCCAGAGGTTCATCATTGAACATAGGACAAATGGCAGGAGCGTTAGGTCAACAATCAATTCGTGGAAAAAGAATTCATAAAGGATATAATAACAGAGCTCTACCACACTACAAAGAAAATGATACAAATCCTGACGCTAGAGGATTTGTAAAATCAAACTACCGCGAAGGCCTTTCCACTTTGGAATTTTTCTTTCATGCAATGGGAGGACGTGAAGGACTTGTAGACACTGCAGTAAGAACACAACAAAGTGGTTACATGCAGAGAAGATTGATTAATGCACTTGAACACCTTAAGCTGGAATATGATGGAACCGTTAGAGATCCACATGGTCACATAATACAATTCTTGTATGGAGAAGATGGAACTGATGTTGCAAAAAGTGATCATGGTGAGGCATTTAGAATTGAAAGATTGATTGAATCTGAAACTATAGTTGATTCTGGTAAAAAAGCAACAAAAGAAGATATTACAGAGTTTGCTAAAAAATACACAAAGACATTCAATCCAAGACTAACAAAAATGGTTCAAGACGCATTACTTGAAGCAAAATTAAGTAAAGAAGGAATAGAAAAAGTGTGTAAGAAAGCACTTGAATTGTATGAAAAGGCCAAGGTAGAACCAGGTCAAGCAGTGGGTATAGTTACAGCACAATCAATAGGAGAACCAGGTACACAAATGACACTTAGAACATTCCATTTTGCAGGAATTAGAGAAAGAAACGTAACTTTGGGTCTTCCAAGACTTATTGAGCTTGTCGATGCACGTAAAAAACCATTAACCCCTACAATGGACATTTATCTTGAGCCAAAATTTAAAAAGTCAAAGGAAAAAGCAATACAAGTTGCTCGTGAGATTTTACATACAAAAATTATCGCATTAATATCTAGCACAGAGACTGATTATTCAACAAAGATAAAACTAAATCTGAATCCAGATAAACTGAAAGAGAGAGCATGCACCATTGATGATGTAGAAGAAGCACTACAGTCGTCAAAAAAGAAATTTGAAATAGAAACAAGTGGTAATTCTATCACACTAACACTTGCTGAAGAATCTGATGCCCAAACAATACTTGCTCTTAGAAACAAAATTCTTGGAACAAAAGTAAAAGGTGTAGCTGATGTAGAAAGAGTTACAATTGTACAACAGGATGATGAATGGGTTATACAAACATCTGGTTCTAACATTGCCAAAGTGTTCGAAATTGAAGGCATTGATAAAAAAGACATACGCACAAACAACGTCTTTGAAATTGCAAATACTCTTGGAATTGAAGCTGCACGTAATGCGTTAATAAACGAACTTAGTACAACACTTGAAGATCAAGGTCTAGAAGTAGATATTCGATACATTATGCTTGTAGCAGATTTGATGTGTTCTAGAGGTTACATGCAACAAATTGGTAGACATGGAATCGCTGGAACAAAGACTAGTGTGCTTGCAAGAGCTGCATTTGAAATCACGGTTCCTACAATTGCAGAGGCTGCACTAGCCGGTGAAGTTGAACAACTCAAAGGCGTAACAGAAAATGTTATAGTTGGTGCCAATATTCCTGTAGGAACAGGTACTGTAGATCTTTACATGAAAGTGATAAAAAATGACTAAACTTTTAGAAAAAGTAATCAAAGAGGCAATGGAGGACAACAAATGTTCTCTTGGTGCAAAGGAAGTAGTAACTTCGATGAAATCCTCTAAACTTATAATTCTATCAGATTCTATTCCAAAAAACATACTTCAAAAAATACATGAAACCGCTAAAATCTCCAAAGTACCAACTATGAACTTCAAAGGCTCATCTGTTACACTTGGAAGACTCTGTGGAACACAATTTAGAATCTCTGTCCTTTCTCTAAAAGCTTTGAACGATGTAAACCTCAAATCGATTTTAAAGGAAGCGGAACAGGAGAACCAACAATAAATGTCTTATTTTATAACAATTGTTTATCAAGCTTTAAATGAGCCACAGAAGGCATCGACTTTAAAATAGACGTAGACATGACAGAAACAATCAAACTAACTACAGATCAAATTAAACTAATGTCACTATTCCAAAATGTCACTGGTGCAACTGCAAGAGATTGTATAGAAGATGAAAAACTTGATAGAGTGATATTTGTTGTTAATCAAGGTAAGATGGGTCTTGCGATTGGCAAAGGCGGAACTACTATTAGAAACTTACAAAATGTTGTAAAAAGAAACGTAGAACTAGTAGAATATGCAGAAGACCCAGTAGAATTTCTAAAAAATACATTAAATCCAAAACTGATTTCTGAAGTTAAAATAAATAAAAGATTGGATGGTTCTATGCAAGCAATAGTTGTAGTAGACCCAAAAAAGAAAGGCATAGTAGTAGGACGAGAAGGCCGTAACGCTGAAAAAGCACGTCTTCTAGCAAAGCGATACTTTCAAATTTCCAGTGTTCTGATACAAAGTCCCGAAAAAATAATGGAGTGACAACGTATGGCAAAATCTCCGCTTGGCTTATTTTCAGGAAGAGTTCTCAAAGATAAAAGAAAGAAACAACGATGGTCTATAGGAACTTACAAAAGAAGAAATCTTGGTCTTAACAAAAAAGCTGATCCGTTAGGTGGTGCTCCACAAGCAAGAGGGATTGTTTTAGAAAAAGTAGGTATTGAAGCAAAACAGCCAAACTCCGCAGTAAGAAAATGTGTTCGTGTTCAACTGATAAAAAATGGAAAAACAGTAACTGCCTTTTTACCAAGAGACGGTGCAATGAATTTTGTTGATGAACATGACGAAGTACATGTTGAAGGAATGGGTGCAACTATGGGTGGAGCCATGGGAGATATTCCTGGTGTGAGATGGAAAGTCTTCAAAGTAAATGGCACTTCATTAAAAGAACTCGTATATGGAAAGAAAGAAAAACCTAGGAGATAGAAATGGCAGAAACAGCTAATCTTTTACTTTTTAGAAAATGGGATCTCTCAAACATCGAAATAAAAGATCCAGGATTGAAAAATGCTATCTCTGTAAAAAAGACCATAATACCTTTGACTTTTGGTCGATCAGCACTTAAGCGATTCAACAAAGCCGAAGTCAACATAGTAGAAAGACTTGCAAACAAACTCTTACACTTTGGAAAAAAATATGCAAAAAATACTGGCAGAATGGGCGGTAAGAAAACGCGTTCAATTAATACAGTGAAAGCAGCATTTGAAATCATAAACTTGAAGACTGGAAAGAATCCCATTGAAATATTGATAAGAGCAATTGAACACTCTGCACCAAATGAGGATACGACAAGAATAGTTTATGGTGGAACTGTTTACCATGTTTCTGTAGATGTAGCTCCATTACGAAGAGTTGATCTTGCATTGAGATTTATTGCAGAAGGTGTACGCGATGCATCATTTTCAAACCCAAAAGCAATAGAGGAAAACCTTGCAGAACATTTGATATTGGCTGCGGCAAATGATATGAATGCGCCTTCTGTCAAGAAAAAGAACGAGCTTGAAAGAATAGCTATGGCTTCTCGATAAAAATTACAAAACTATACCATTATACAAAAGAGTAGCCCGAGGCAGATTCGAACTGCCGTCCCCAGGTATCCTCTCCTAAGATCCAGAGCCTGGAATCCATAACCCAAAAATTGTTTGGCCACTAGACTATCGGGCTACCGAAACGAGTGTAATTATCTCAGAATATAATTATTCCCTCTAAACTAATTACTAAAATCAAAATCTTGTTTTATGATGTCTTGGATATCTCCTATTTGACACTAGTTTCACGTATTGCTGTTGAATAATCGCAATCTGCTTTAAGCCGCATATATGGGATCAATCTATAGTGAATTGAATAAAGATCCTTTTCCTTGTATAACATTCCTTTTAACAACAAAGAAACAAAACCACCTGCAATTCTTGACGGTGGTATATTCAATTCTTTACATACTTCATTTCTTTTTTTCTTATATTGTTCCATTGTGAAGCTGACACTGTTTAGCTCTAAAATTAGAGGCCACATGACTTTTTCCCATACTAATCTTCTGTTCTGAGTAGCAGAAGCATATTTGCCTTTTTCTTCCAAGATTGATAACGTTCAAAAGTTGAGTTGTAATTTATTAATTAATGCATAAAGAACTCGAGGAATCACTTGAACTCTTATCAAAGGACTGGGATATTGATCCAATTATAAAAAATTTCATTTTAGGTAATCGTGACGATATTTCAGAATTTGCAATAAAAGTAAAAGATGTTGTTTTTCATATTCCGTATTTGACTAAAGAAAACAGCTATATTATATGGAAATGTTATTGGCCTGATTGCCATAATTGTTGTAACCGACAAGGAAGATTACCACTTACATCAGATGATCTTATTACAATTAGTAAAAGTCTAAAATATCAAAAAACTTCTGATTTTATAAAAAATGAAACCAATATCACTACTTGGCAAGAAATCGGTCCTTCTGGTAATGTAAATACAACTATGACTATGATCAATTTAAAACGAAAAGAGAATGAAACTGTCAACGAAGATGGAACACATATTCCATGTAGATTTCTAGACGACAAAGGTTACTGCGGTTTACATCCGGGAAGACCTGGAGTGTGTTATTTGTATCCCTTTTCATCTTGGCTTGAAAATGAAAAAGGTAGAGCGAGAGTACATGCCACTTTTCAATTTACTGGAGATTGTCCTGGTTTTTATCTTTCAAAATCATTAGATCCAATGAAAGATGTTCTTTTAGAATATTCTAAAATCATCTATGAATATAATATGAACTCAAACAGAACAGTTCGAGAAAACTTTGGTTCTGTAACTTTCGGATTCTAAGCTCTGGCGACCTTCATCATATCGCCAATACGAATCTCCATTCCGAACCTTTTTTCATTCTTTTTCATATATCTGTAAATAGATATTAGATCAACGAAATGTCTCATCATTCCAAATTTGGAATCCATTTTGTTTCTAACAAATGCCAATACCTTTGGATATATAGAAAATTTTTCAAGAACCTGTTTTCTATATCTTTCCTTGTTACGAATATTTTCTATAAATATGTCTGCACAACTCATACTTGGGATAATTCCTTCCCCTAAAAGCGGATAAACAGTACCAATTGATTCACCTACTCCAACTACCTTGCCATGATAGAAAGGTTCGCACATATCTGGTGTTGCAAGACGTATTGGTCTTCCCACAGTTTTGATTATCTTGCCTCCATATTTTTTTAAAAATGCGTCAGTCTCTTCTACATGTTTTCTATTTTTGTCGCCTGCACCTATATGGGCAAGTTTCTTTCCTAAAGGAAAATACCAAAAATATCCAGTGATAGAAGAGAATGGCTTTAGATAAAAATCATCAAAAGGTACTTGATCATTATATTCTACCTTGTATTGATATGTGGGTAAGTAAAAATCCCTGGCAGGTTTTGGGAGATATGTTCTGTAAAAACCAGTTGCATCAACTACAAGATCAAATTCTGATTCTAGATTTTCAATCTTTGGCGTTGTGTTATAATGAATCTTACATCCTTTAGACATGTCTTTGATTAAGCCAATTTTATCATAAGTGCATAAACCACTTAATTTTATACTGAATCTTTCAGAATTCATATCTACATACATGTTTTTTCCATTATGTATCACATAATCATTAAAATCAAGACCACATTTTTGTGCAAAATTTTGCATTGGTCCTTTTGTTGTGCCCCACGCACAAATTGAATCATGAGTTTCTTGCGTAGATCTTTCAAATCCAATTACCTCGTGTTCATTTTTTAATCTAGAAAGAAGATATCCTCCAGCAACTCCAATACCTACAACTGCTATTTTCACAAGTCTAATTCTTAAAATACCTAATAAAAGGGTGTTTTCAATTGTTATTCTGACTATATTTCAGGAATTGACTTTATTCGATCAATATGGCGGGTTTGAATGGTCTTGCTGTTCTAGCTTTGTTCTTGGGATCATATTTTTCTGGATCAGATTCAGAAAATACCTGAACATTTACTCCAAAGTCTTTTTGTACAAGAGAATCAAGTTCTAAAAGGATCTTCTTCTCATCTATGATGTTAGTTTCTGCTTTTGCTTGTCGTGACTCTATAGGTTCAGAAAGTATGTCATTAACAGTTTTTTTAACAAAGTCTGGATCTTTTTTCACAAGTTCTGTTTCCTTATCAGAAATAAGTGATTTTATTAAAACTCCTATATTCATTTCACCTTTTATGACGTTGGAAAGAATTTTTTGATAAGCTTTGTTCTTCCAAGAATCTGAAGTGTAAATGATTATTTTCTTTGGGGTAATTTTAGTTACTTTAAGAATATTTCTAATATCATCCATAGTTGACTTCAACAGATTCTCTGATTGTAGTGATAAGCTATCAATATCCTCATTATGCACTAATGGCCAAAGTGATTTTGAAACTAAACCCTCATTTCCCAATTTCTCCCACATTTCTTCTGCAATATGAGGTGCAAAGGGAGATAGCATTGTTACTCTGATAGATAATGCATTGTAAAGTGTACTTGAAACATCTGTTCTATTCTTGGCATTTGCTCTCTTAAGATACCACTGTATGTCAGAATCAAATTCGTATAAGATATAATGTAGCGCCTCACGTAATCTCATTTTTTCCATAGCTGATGTGGTCTCAAAAACTAACTGCTGTAATCTACTTAAGAGCCACTTATCCTCTTGTTGAAGATTTGATCCTATGTTTAATTTGTATTTAGAACAGTCTTCTAACATGTTTTCAAGCTTATTTTTAATTCCTTTTACTGCTTCAAGATTGAAATCTGCATCTTGCAAAAGTTCTGCGGAAATTAATATTGCTAACCTAATAGGATCTGCACCATACATTCGTATTGCATCACGAAGAGGAATAATATTACCCATTGATTTTGACATCTTTTTTCCATCCATCAGAACGGAACCATTAACAACAATCTCTTCTGGCCAGTATTTCTTTGGGAAAATTGCAATGTGATTAAATACAAAAAACGTTAAATGGTTTGGAACAAGATCTCGACCCGAATGTCTTGAATTTACAGGATAGAAATATGAAAATTCATTTTTGATACTTTCCAAAAGATTTTCTGTTATTTTGCAATTAGCAGAAACTTTCTTAACATTCCCCTCTTCCAAAAATATGTAATCAAAAAACTCATCTTCTAGATTTTCAGCAGTAATTTGTTTTTTGTTAACATATTTTGCAAGAATATAATATGCCATATAGATTACAGAATCAGAAAGACTCTCTATTATCCAGTTTTTATCCCAAGGCAACTTGGTTCCTAAACCATGTTGTCTTGCACAAGCTCGCTCCCGTAACCAATCCACTACATGATTGAATTCATTACGTATGTCTTCAGGAAGAATCTTCATTTCATTGATACATGAATGGGCATCTTTCTTCCAATTTTTGTTAGAATAATCTAAAAACCACTGATCATTTAGGATCTTTACAACACATTCCGTACCGCATCTACATCTGATAGGGCCATCATTTAGCTCAAATATGGTATCTGCATCTTTTCGTTTTAAAAGCCATTTTTTTACCTCTTCTTTAACATCAGCGATCTTTTTTCCTGCAAATTGATTTGTATTGTTTTTTAATATTCCCTCGTAGAACTCTTTTCCATAAAGCTCTTTTGTGGCTTCTTCAAGACGAGGACTATTTTGATCTTCTATTTTGAACTTTTCTATAATTTCTTTAGCAGGAATCTCTCCATATCCTTCAGTTTGTATTATTGATATTGGATTTATTGCTCTAACAGAATTCAAAACATCTTCTTCAAAATTACGTGTGTTTTTCTTAATGTCTTCTAAAGCTTGATAATCAAATGGTGCATGTGCTGGTACAGACATCACCAGACCTGTACCATTTTCACTTTTAACAAAGCTAGCAGGAAGTATTACTACATGCTCATTTCTTACTGGAATTTTGATTTTCTTACCAACAAGAGCAGATCCCTTAATCTCGCTAATTAAAATGACCTTTTTATCCATAAATTCCAACTTTCGGGCACACTCTGCACTTACAATCCAATTCTCGCCATCTACATCAATAATTTTGTATGTAACGTCTGGATTTACCCAGAGATTCGTAACACCAAATATTGTTTCTGGTCTGAGTGTAGCTGTGGGTATGATATATTTATCATATCTAAATTTGATAAGCACATATTCAGTAAATGCGGGTTCTACGTCTCCCAAAGTATCATGCTGTGATACTGGGTTATGATCTTTTGGACACCAACCCACTGGATGGGAGCCTTGTATGACAAGATTCTTGCTTTTTAGTTTTCTAAATTGCCATTCTATGAATTTATTATATACGGGGTCAACTGTTGTAAATTCCCTTCTCCAATCTATAGAATATCCCATCTCTATCATGCCTGATTTTATCTCTTGATGGAAATATTGTGCTATTTTCACAGGTTCTGAAAATTCTTGTATGTTCTGTTCTGGTACTTTGTAAATTGTTCTGAATGCCTCGATCAACTCCTTATCATTTTCTTGAACACGCCTTGCCATTCCAAGAATTGGAGTTCCTGTATAATGAAATCCCATTGGGAAAAGCACATTGTATCCACACATGCGCATAAATCGTGCGTGAACGTCAGCTAAAGTGTACGTTCTCCCATGTCCTATATGTTGTGGTGAATTTGGATAGGGATAAGCTACTGTTACAAAGAATTTTTTTTTCTCGGAAGGATCTGCATCAAAGTATTTTTCATCCTGCCATATTTTATGCCATTTAGATTCTATTGATGACCAATCTATCAAAAAATCACTCTGCCAAAATTGATTGTTCTGCGGCGAGAAGTGCATCTTTTATCTTTGAAACATCCTTTCCTCCACCTTGACCAAAACTATCATTGCCGCCGCCAGACCCACCAAGAACCTTTGAAATATCCATTGCCAAGTCATCAGCTTTTTTGATCTTTACAGCTTCCGAGCCTACAAATATAACTATTCGTATTCCGGTATTTTTCAAAATTAAAGCACAATATATCATTTTAGAATCAAGTTTTATTACTTGTTCTCCTACTGAAATATGAAATTCTTCATCAAGTTCTTCGTCCACAGTAGAGAATAATTTTACTTTGCCTAAATTCTTTGCATCTGAAATTACATTTTGTGCGGTAGATGTGGAAATCCGTTTAATGAGTTGTTTCAATTTTTTCTTAGAAACATCAGCATCCAACATAGCATGTTCAAACGATTCTAATATCTTCTCTTTACTAGAACCTAATGACTTTACAATCTGTGAAATCTTTCTATCTTGTTCCTGCGTATACTTTATTGCTGTATCTCCTGAAACAAATTCCATTCTTACAACTCCATCTTGAATCCTTTCAGCTTTTGTTATCTTTATCAAACCAAGCTCCCCTGTTTTCTTTACATGAGTTCCACCACATGCTTCTACATCAAATCCATCAATGTTTACAATTCTGACTGACTTGACTGGAACTACTCCTCCTTGGTATATTCTGAATCCAAATTTTTGTTCGGCCTCCCCCCTCTCATATTCATTTATTAAAACAGGTAGATTTTTTCTGACGGTAAAATTTGCTAAACTTTCTATCCTCGTAATATCTTCCTCTGTTAGGTTTGAATGATGCGTTATGTCAAGTCTTCCATAATCTCTTTCTTTGAACGCAGAATGTTGCCATATCCATGAACCTAACGTGTTTCTTGCTGATGCGTTTAACACATGGGTACTAGTATGATTTCGTGTTACGCCATAACGACGAATATGATCAATTTTACATTTTACCACTTCGCCTTCTTTTGGGGTTCCTCCTTTCAACTCATGCACAATGACATTCCCATGTTTGTTTACATCTACCACGTCATAATCTCCAATCTTCCCATGATCTGGTTCTTGACCACCTCCTCTTGGATAAAATGAAGTTCTATCCAAAACAACTAACTTTTTATTAATAATCTTGAGAACTTTTGCTTCAAACTCCATAGGATCTTCTTTATAGTATAATGGTTCAGTATCTGGAATCCCCTCTATGTTGAGAACTTCTTTCTTTTCAGCTCTTTCTGATTGATGCAACTCTGACAGTTTCTCATAAAAGGTAGATGGAATTTCTGAAATTATCTGTGTCTCTTTTAGAAAATCAGGAGTAATGCCATCTGATTCGTATAGTCTGATTAGATCATCTACTGTTAATTTTTTATTTTGAATCTTTATGGTATTGGCCATACTTCTCATTCTGGTTTTTGATTCTGCATATCTTTCTCTTTCTATTCCAATTATTGTTCTTACTTCCTCACGAGTTTCTTGTAGCTCGGGATAGGTTGATTTCAAATAATCAATATGCATATCTGCTAATTCTCTTAGATCAAGATTCCAACCTAGTCTATCCATTGTAGCAACCGCTCTTCTCAAAATCACTCTCAAGTTGTAACCTCCACCTACATTACTTGGAAGAGCTCCGTCTGAAATTGCAAATACCAAAGTTCTTAGATGATCAGCAATCATGTATATGCCTTCAAGAGGAACTATCATTTTATTGAATTTCGTCTCGTCTATTCTTGCTTGTTTTATTGCATTCTTTCTAACTTGTATTAAATCACTGTGTCCTCCTAGTCCTTTTGATATAGCAGTGAAATATGATGACAATATCTTAGGATCTGTGTCTATACCGATTTTTTGTATTAAATTATTTGTTATAGGACCAAAACAACAATCGTACGCGGTAGGAGTTCCCATGGTTATCCAAGCAAATCTCTCAAGACCAGCTCCCATGTCTATTATCTTTTGTTCTAAGACTGAATAATTCTCCAAATCTCCTTGAAATTCTGTAAATACTGCATTTCCAAGCTCAAGACCTCGTACAAAATATTCTAGTGAAGATCCAAATGAACCTCCTCCAGCCCAAACATCCTCTACAAATACAATTTCTTTTTTATCAATTCCAAATCTTTCAGTTAAAAGCCTAAAATCTAATTCCATACATCTATCCTTCCAATACCCTTCTGAGTTTGGTATGCTGTGTTGACCAATCATGCAAAAACTAGAAAAATGTCTACCTGTAACACCTACATTTTCAATATCCTTGAATCTAAGACAAGTTTGTGGAACGATTAGCGGATTTGCTGGAAATTCAAAAACAACTTTTGAACCCATGACTCGCTGAAAGTCTACAATAGATGCTATTGTAAAATATAGGTCATCTCGCCACCTACATACTACAGGATATCTACTTACTGATTTGTGACCGTTTTGTACAAAAAACGATTCCACTTCTTTCCATGCTTGAACATAATCGAATCTTTTTTTTGTAGGTGGATTTCCTATGAATGAATAGTTGTTTTCAGCATCTTCCGGACAAAAATTCTGTTCATGATCAATTGTCCAGAAAAATCTCTTACATTTTACACAGGATTTTCGTTGAAATCCTTCTTTCTCAAATAAGGATACTTTGTAATACCTGTCAGGATCTGCAGAAAACTTTACAAGAATTTGATCTTTATTCATCTTTGAGAGGTTTTTGCTTTGACTGATATTAAGTATTCTGAGGCAACACATTAAATATGATCATTTTTGAAAATTTGTTATGTTTGGTAAAAAGAGCTGGAAGGAGGACGACTATGTGTTTGCAATACAGCCAGATGGTGAATATACTAAGGTAATAGTTGGTATAGTGACAGGAGTTGAAGATTCCAAAATAGGAGTAAACGGTATAATAATAAATCCTGTGGGTTTGAAAAACAAAGTTTCACAAGGAAAGGCAGGTCCAAAATCTGTAGAGATTTTAAAAAACCCAAATTATACGAATTATGTACTTGCCTTGATTTATAGAGTTGAACATGAAAATTTTACTGGGGTGTTAGATGTAAATTCAGATTCCGTAGTAAGAATACACAAAAAAATACATTCAGTAATTGATGGTTGGGTTAGAGAATCACTACCTGAGTTGATAAATAATGTCCTTTCTCTTTCGGATGGCTCTGAAAAGGAACAAGCAAAAAGAATTTTGAAACAAAGGATGGATACATTATACGATAAAGATTTGAAAAAATATCTTTACTCTATATGCAGGAGCTTAAAGATTCTCAATTAACCTAGTTGAACCGATCTAAGATTATTCTGTCGAGTCAGTTTGGTTCACTTTATCTTCCATAGTTTTATATTATGCCTATAGCAAAATTCGCTTACAATGGAATACGTATACGCTGCATTGCTTTTA
Source organism: Nitrosotalea sp. (assembly GCA_023251795.1). Taxonomy (GTDB): domain Archaea; phylum Thermoproteota; class Nitrososphaeria; order Nitrososphaerales; family Nitrosopumilaceae; genus UBA8516. Next base: position 17,723 of record JAHEYD010000023.1, read on the forward strand.
CACAAGCAGAAAAAGGAGATTAATGAAGCTAACATTACGAACATAATCAAAGCTTCTGGAGCAGAGGTTAAAGAAGCTCAAGTGAAAGCACTCGTTGCTGCCCTTGCCGATGTAGATATCGATGAGGCAATAAAAGCTGCACCAGTAGCTGTTGCCATAGCACCTGCAGCCCCTGCAGCTGGCGGAAAAGAAGAAAAGACAAAAGAAGTTGAAACACCATCTGCAAAAACAGAAGAACAGGCTATGGAAGGCCTATCTGCACTGTTTGGCTAGAAGAAACCTTTTTTTTCAATCATCTTTAATTTCTATTCTTTAAACGTTATTTAATATGCGCTACAATAAATGATGATTTGGCAGAACTGTCACTACCTATTGAGATACTTCTTTATGCTTTAGATCTTTTTGGAACTATGGCATTTGCCGTCACAGGAGCATTCAAAGCTATAGAGCATAAATCTGACATCGTAGGAATAATAATTCTTGCAACCATGACGGGTGTAGCAGGAGGAACACTTCGAGATGTTATCATAGGTCAGTTTCCACCTCGTTCTATTTCTGATCCATGGTATGTTGTTATCACTGTATCTACAGGAGTTATAATATTTTTTCTGTATCCAAAAATGCAAAAACATTGGAATCTGTTTCTCAAGTTTGATGCATTAGGACTTGGTATATTTACAATAATTGGAGCCACATTTGCATATCATGTATTTGGATTGAATTTCCTTGCTATAACATTGGCTGGAATGTTAACTGCTGTGGGGGGAGGTATACTAAGAGATGTATTTGTTAATGAAATGCCAATTGTATTTGTAAAAGAATTGTATGCGTCTGCAAGTTTCATTGGAATCCTAGTCTTCTACATTCTTCTGAGTATTAGTGCTGGGTTCTACCTAGCTACAATAATTGGTATGGTAGTTACTACAATACTTAGACTTGTTGCGATGCGTTATAACTGGAATCTTCCAAAGGTAAAAGAAAAATCCTAAATTAATTTACAAAATTTCTTTACTATGGGATTTACTCAGGAGTATAGTTTTTCGCCTTTGAAGCAAGTGCTCTTGCATGTGCATGAGCTTTCTGTAACACTTGTTCTTTTGTTTCATCTGTAAGATATCCTGTCTCTACCGCAACAGATTTTGCACCTTGGGCTGCTTTTGCAAGTAATAAAATAATATTTTCTTTTGTAACATATCCTATCTCTATGGAAAGAGCCAATGCTTCTTGATGTGCTTGAGCAAATGCATGACGATACTTCTCGACATCTATTACCATCTCATCCTTTGCGTATATGATGCCTTCAGCTACTGCAGAATCTAAGGAGATTCCTGCCTCGACTGGTTTGACATCAAGTTTACTCAATAAAGTAGCAAGCTTTGCAGAAATGACGTCTCCTTTTTTAGCCACTGTAGAATCTTTTGTGATCCAAACTGTTCCTTGATCAATCTTTGTTGTAATTCCAGCTTCTTTAAAGTCAGTAAGAATAGGTCCTGGCGTTATACCAGTGTTGCCTGCCTTTATGATGACCTCCTTACTGGCTATGTCGCCACCGCGAGCAGCCATCATTATCTTATTTTTTCCAAGCAATATGTTTAGCTTGAAAGGACTCATGTTTGTAAACATTAAGACACACTGTCCCACTAGCTTGTCAGCCAACTTTTCTATTGCTGGTATTTTTACTCCTGCAAGGGCCTTTTGCGCAACTTTGTCCTTTATGCTGACGATCTCAACTTCTCCTTTGAATTTTTTTCTCAAAGGCAATAATTGCGAAGACCTGACTTTTTCCATTCTAACAAGCGCAATAACGTTATACTTTTTTGGAATCTCCTGAAGCTGTTGATACATCTGCACTTTCTTTTGTGGGTATTTGGTTCTATTTTGATGCATTTTACTTCCTTTCTATCTGTGGTGGTTTTACGATCTTTCCCATTGTTGTCTTTATCATAATTTTTTTAATGTTCTTGTCTCCGCTTGGCAATTTTTTTTCTACCATGTTTATTACTGCATGAGCGTTTGCTGCTAAATCGTCATCACTCATAGATTCATCGCCAATCTTGCAAGCAAGGGAAAGAGAATTCCTTAGTCTTACTCGTATTGAAGATCGAAATCTTTCTAAAATAGAATCAATTGGCGCATTAAAAGGAACAGGCGTTGGCATCTTACCTCTTGGACCCATAAATTGACCAAGAGTTTTACCAACCGTGGCCATAAGTTGAGTATCTGATAAGAAAAAATCATAACCATTGATTAACTTACGCGATGCACGTTTGTTTGCACCGACTTGGTTTATCTCAGCACCATCTACTACTCTGTCAGCATTTGCACTCTTTGCTTTCAAACCTAAATCTCCTGAGGCAACTACACATACAGATGCTGGCTGGCTAAGCTTCTTTGGAAGCTGGACAGTCTCATTTATAGCAAAACCCTTCTTGACATCAATATCTTTGAAAACCATGATCAGCTCTACTGATTGTTTGAACTTACGTTCTTTCTGACCTGTTTTGGCCTCTTTAACCATCTGTACAATCTGAGTTTCGTTAATCATTACGCAAACTTTTCCGGATTGCCTATTTAAAATCGTTTACAGGTCAAAACCACGAAAATGATGGCATAATCTAAAATTTTCATATTATTGAGTTTATCTTGTAAGAACAAAATTTTCTAAAGTAGAAACTTACATTTATTAAATCGTAAGAAAACTAAATCGCAAAGCCTTGCACAAATTTGATGAACTTGACATGAAAATTCTTACTGAACTGACAAAGGATGGTAATGCCTCTGTTCCTAATCTTTCAAAAAAACTTGGAATTAATACTTCTGTTCTGTATAGCAGAATAAAAAGGCTAATCAAAAAGAAACTGATTAAAAAATTCACCATAGTGGTAGATGAATCACTCATAGGCATAGGCGTAAGGGCAACAATGGGAATAAACCGTGATCCCAAACTAAAAGATCCAATTCACAAAGCACTTTTAAAAACGCAAGAGGTATCAATGATATCTGAAGTAACTGGTAGATTCGATATCATAATTACAGTGCGTGCAAAAAACTTAGAAGAATTACATACTGTAGCAATAGAAAAAATAGGAAGAATTGAGGGAATTCAAAACACAGAAACTTTTGTAGAATTACAACGAACTGAAAAGGACCCAGTTTAC
>JAHEYD010000006.1 GCA_023251795.1 Nitrosotalea sp.
CAATCGTACTTCATCTCATGTTAACAGTCGTCTAAATTCACTACCTAAAATTGTCTGTACTGCTTTTACAGATCCTTTTACACCAAGAAGTTTGGCAAGAGAAACAGTATGAAAATCAAAGGTGCCTTCTTTTGAGATCTCTTCTAAGATCTGTGGAGTGACAGATTCAAACATCTTGTCTATTGCTTTGTTGTCAAATCTTTCCAAGAGTTTTCGTGCTAGAAGCATGTTCTGAAATTCATGATCAAATTTTTCAGACCAAGCCTTTTGATATCCTAGTAGATCGGATTGATTTCCAGATTCCAAATACTTTGATATTGCTCTGCCTGCAAATATGCCGCCAAGACCGCATGAATATATCCCACCTGCAGTTGTAGGCTTTGACTGGCCAGCTGCATCTCCTATTGTAACTATATTTTTTGTAACAAAGTTTTTAATTGGACCTTTTGTCCATATAGGTGCAAAGATCTTTCTCACAACAGAATGCTTTCCTTTTTGTGAAAGAAAGTTTTCAAGTGCCACCGCTGCATTTATCCCCTTTCCTGCAACGCCGACTTTGGCTATATCAGCGTGTGTAGGGATAATCCATGCAAAGAATCCAGGGTATTTTTCTTGATCAAAATAGACTTCGATTCTGTCTTTTTCAATCCAGTCTGCATACACTTCATACTGGGCAGATTGCAGTATTCCTTCTCGGTCTTTATGAATTAACGAAGTGACTCCGCGTGCATCAACTATGATATGAGATTTCAGTACTCCTTCCGAGGTCTTTAGCTCATTACCATTGATTTCTTTTAGCGATGTTCTGACACGAATCTCTGCACCGTTGTTTTTTGCTTGATGTGCTATTTGTTTGTCAAAATCTCGTCTATCTAACACTACAACTTTTTGTGCCCTTGCATCAAGTGTGAAACTCTTTCCAGCTGGCGAGATCATTGAGGCGGATCTTATCTTGTTATCAAGTGTTCCTCGAGTTGGAACTACACCAAGCTCCTCAATTCCTGAAATACTTACAACCCCACCACAGTGCTCAGGAGTACCAATTTCATGATCTTCTTCTATAACTAAAACGCTGTGACCTAACCGTGCAATTTCTCTTGCACATAACAGTCCAGAGACACTACCACCTGCAACTATAACTTCGTAATCCACAACTTTTCATTTCGTCTACAATTATTTATTTCAATTCAAAAGTTTAACATACTCTAATTTACTTTGTAAAGCATTAATGGGTTCAATTAAACAAGTAATTGTAGTAAGAAAGGATCTTGATATGGGTACAGGAAAAATTGCTGCTCAAGTAGGACATGCTTGCGTTTTAGGGGCAGAGCATGTACGCAAATCATATCCAGACTGGTATAAAGAGTGGGTCATGGAAGGACAGGAAAAAGTGGTTGTCAAAGTGACAAGTCTTGAAAAGTTAGAACAAGTAAAGAAACATGCCATATCTTTAGATCTTCCTTGGTCTGAAGTAACAGATGCAGGACATACACAAATTTCTCCTGGAACAGTTACATGCATTTCGATAGGACCCGCACCGGAATCAACGATAGACAAAGTTACAAAAGATCTGAAACTTTTGTAGAATAAGATATAACACGGAAAACTTGTCTGCAGATTGTGAAAAAACACACAAAGAGAATTCTTGCTTTTGCTTTAATGGCAGTTTTTATTGTTTCAGTTGTCAGTGTTGCTGGCCTGAGTATTAGTAAAAGTAGCACCAAGCCAACCACAGAAACCACGACAACCACTGGAACACCAGCTGATAACTATCCCGTCGATAAACGTGTAACATTTTGTGGAACAAATTCTACAAAGTCTAATAGATACATAACTGAATTCAATGTTCCAACTTTCTGTGCACAACCTCTAGCTATAACGACTGATACATCAGGAAACGTTTGGTTTACAGAATCAAACACTGGAAACATAGCAAAGTTTGATCCCTTTTCAAGAACTTTTACAGAGTACCAGAATGACAGGTGGCCAAAAGGCGACCAATCTATGATGTGGGGAATGGCTTACGCACCAGATGGAAACATTTGGTTTACAGATGAATTTCATGATGTCATGTGGAAGTTTGATAAAAATAACTTTACCAGTTTCAAATATCCTAAATCTGAAGTAAGAGAGACTTTTCCTCAAAGAATTGTCATTGATGGCCAGAAGCTTCTTGTAAATGACTTTATAGGAAACAAGATTACGTTTTTTGATTATACTCAGTCAGGTCAAGAAATACGATATTCCAAAGTAAATTCACAAACTAATGATACCCTTACAGCTTCCTTAACTGTTGATTCTGACAAAAAGATTTGGTACACTGTTTGGAAATTTCAACAAGGCGGCAGTCTAGTACGATACGATCCACAAACATCCAATGGAACCGCGTTTAATCTTCCATATGGAATGTTAGCACCTAATGGAATTTCATCAAGTCCAGAAAATAAGATCTGGATCACTGATGCTGCAAGCAGTTTCTTTTTCAGTTTTGATAAGCAATCAGAACAGTTCACAAGATTCACCACATCAATACCACGTGAAAGCACATACGGAAATTCATCTGGATTAATCAAGACTCCCATATCAAGACCATACTGGAATCAATTTGATAATACGGGAAGGTTGTGGTTTAATGAACAAACCGGAAACAGTATAGCAGTTTTTGATCCTACTAAAGAAACACTTGTAGAATATTTCATACCATCACAGAATCCCAATTGGTCTGATTGTAGCGGTATCAAAGAGTGTGGAGTCGCACAAGTGTTAGACTTTACCATAAACAATGACAAGATTTGGTTTACAGAATGGGTTGAAAACAATATTGCCGTTCTTGATTCCAGTATTCCACTTCCAATTGAAGTAAATGTTGATAAAAAAAATCTGACTATGAGTCGTGCAGAAAATTCTACGATATTATTCACAATTACACCAAAGGAACAACTTGTTGAGCCAATTACAATAACAACTGCAAATACCTCGACTCTAAATGACATCAAAGTCGCAAGTGAGAACCAAATTACTATTGGTGATAAACCTGAGACTGTTCCTTTTACAGTTTCTGTGGATAGATTTGCATTATCTGGCACTTACAAGATTCTTTTGGGAGCAAGATATCAAGAAGTCACAATATCACAATATGTAACAGTTACAGTAAAGTAAGAAGTGATTCCTAAACTAGACTCAGACATTGGTATTTTTGTATATAGTACCAAGTTTAAGGGAGTCAGTGGAAAAATAAAATCATCTCCTGAAGATTTTCTTGTCTCCGAAATTTTAGATGAAAAAGCGTTATCAAAACTTTCCAAGACAGATGGATATGCAGTATACAAATTAAAAAAGCACGGGATTGATACTAATCATGCTCTTTCTGAAATTTTTAAAATACATGGAATAAGACTAAAAGCACTTGGACTAAAGGACGCAAATGCAACGACTGAACAATTTGTTTGCACAATGAACACATCAAAGAATGCCGTGAACTTTTCTACAAATAGATACAGCCTTGAATTTCTTGGCTGTGTTCCTAAACCACTTACAAAAAAAGACATGATTGGAAATCATTTTAAAATAAAAATAGAAGGCGCGTCTTTTTCAGAAATTTCAAAATTTAATGAATATGAGCAAGTGCTGAACTTTTTTGGTTATCAGAGGTTTGGAAGTAAAAGACCCGTATCACATCTAATAGGAAAAGCAATCTTGCAAAACGATTTTGAGCGTGCAGTTAGCCTTCTTCTTTCCTTTAGCTCAGAACATGATTTGCCTGAAAATACAAAGATTAGAAAAATGCTTGAAGACAAATCAAACTACGCCCAGGCACTACGTGAAGTTAAGCCACAGATGGATATTGAACGAGTTGTGTTGTCAGAGATGATAGAACATGGCAATCCTCTAAGAGCACTAAGAAGTGTACCGCTTACTATCAGAAGGTTTTTTGTACAGGCATTTCAGTCCTATGTCTTTAATTGTACAATAAGTGCAGCCTTTGAGCATGGCGAAGAGTTGTTTTTGCCAAAATCTGGAGATGTATGTTATGACAAAAAAAGCATACTAGGAAGATTTGAAAATGATCCTAGTCAGAGACTTGCTATACCACTTGCAGGGTATTCATATTCTAAAAAAAATAGATTTGATTACCACATTTCAAAAGTTCTGGAAACCGAACAAGTTCATGCAAAGGACTTTTTTTCAAAGACAATGCAGGAAATAAGTGACGAAGGCGGATTCAGACAAGCTGCTATCAAATGTGAAAATTTTTCCATATCAGAACCCACAGTTAGTTTTACACTGTCTAGGGGTTCATACGCTACAATACTTTTAAGAGAAATTATGAAACCACAAGATCCCATAAAGGCAGGATTTTAAAGCATTGGTTATGTATGTCATGACAAACGTTCTTGAAACCCTTAGAATAATATAATAAGATTTAAGATCGTATAACATTAGTAAGATATGGAAAAAGCATATGTTTTGATCGGATGTGAACTTGGTTCAGAAACCGAACTTGTGAAAAAACTTTTAGACATAGATAAAGTCAAAGATGCTCACGTAACATATGGAGATTATGATATCGTAGTAGAAGTAGAAACAGAGACAGAAAGACAGATGGACAATCTCATAACAAAGAAAATTCGCAAATTAGACAAGATACGAACTACAACTACTTTGGGTGTCGTAAGTTAATTTTGGATATTGCAATCCCTGTCGCTAAAATCATAATTCCAACTATTGCAATCCATTGACCGTTTGTTATCCATTGAGGATTAGAATACATGAAAGACGATTCTGGTCCAACTATGGATTGGCCTTGAAGGTAAAAGACTATTCCTAACATTATAACAACTATTCCTAGTCCTATTATCGGCTTTCCAGCCTTCATGAGTTATCAAACATGAGAGGGTCATAAAAGGTAAAGAGAATTGATAGATTAAGCAAATCATTTTTCAGTTGTCTCTTTAATGCCTTTTTCAAAAATCAAATTCAGATTGGACGAGTGGGGACCTGACCTATACGAACTTAGGCATAACAGAAGTTGGGTAGATCTTTGTATATTTGCAGGAGCCGCAGCATTTGCAATAATTCTTTACCTAACATATGGCCCAGATATTGAGAGAACCACAAGAGAATCACCTATTTTAATAAACATCATGTTTGGTCCGGCCTTTGCAATAGGCTTACTGTATGGCATAAAGCTGACCGATGGTGTAATGAGGCCTTCAGAAACACGAAGTCCATTTAAGAGATCAGTCGTAAAGATATTTCTGTTCTTATTTATGATGGGTGCAATTTTTAGCTCTGTCACTTTTGCTTTACATGGAGGAATAAATCCGCCAGAAAGATCAATTTTGGAAGACGGTTTAATCCCATGGGCAAGCGAGTTTATACAAACAAATGGCGGTCTTACCTTTCTTATTGTATCTAGCATCACAATAATGGCAGCTGCTACAAAACGCATTGTCGGTATAGAAGGATTTTTCAGTAAAGTTTTCACCTTTGTTGGTACTTTTGTCTTCTTTTCTATGATAACCCTAAGTCTGTCACATGTAGACCCCACTCATTCTCAAGTCTACCTATATGCATTCTACCAGGCGGGAATAATCGGAGGCATATTTTATCAAATGAACAAGCTTACAGCCCGTGCTAACCTGTGGGAAGACTATGCAAACGGTTACTAGAATTTTTTAAATTTTTTAGATATAAATACAGTAGAAAATGCTGCGCCTATAACAAGCAAAGTAACTCCAGAAAATTCTGGCAGATAGGTTGTGCCAATTATTTCCATAGTATTGTTCCCCGTACCGTTAAATTCTAGAACTATAAATGATATCTTGTCATTTTTTCTAATTTGTGGAAATATTTCTTCACCGTTTACAAATACAGTAAGGTTACCATCAATCAAATTTATTGGAACCTGTATTTCTGCAAAGTTGTTTTCAAGACCACTGGTGATATCAAGGGTAAGTTTTTTGTCCTCCCTACTCAATTTCACATCATTGATTTCAAAATTTGCTACAGTTTCTACTTCAAAGTCATACCCACTAGTTTCTATTGTAAAGTCTTTTTTCAGACCAGTCTTTTCAGATATGGCTCCAAATGTTGGAGGCAAAAGCATTGTCGTTACAGATAATAATACAAAAAATCCTAATATTTTCAATTCTTAATTTTTAAGGCCAGTAATCTTGCCACGCATTTCTCTGTCTTTGAATATCCTTGGATGAGAAGGATCTGCCAAGATTATTTCATACCACAGATACATTCCATCTTGATAGAGATAGTATGAACCAAGAAGTTTCATGTTTGGATGTCTCTCAAGAACTCGGCGTTCTGCAACTTGTTGCATGCTAACATCTGGTTTTATTCTAGTTACACCAAGGTGCTTTGGCCTTCTTCCAGCAACCGGTCTTTTCTTACGCATGTTGCCTTTGCCTACACGCATTCGAATTACAACTATTCCCTCTTTTGCTTTATACCCAACTCTTCTAGCCTTTTGGATCCTACTTGGTCTTTCTATTCTTGTAATGGCATTTTGCTTTCTCCATTCAACAGCTTTCGCTCTTAGTTCTGGAGAGTTTTCCTGCCACATTTTGAGCCAAATTTGATCTTGATGGCTAATCATATTCGGCTCTAACAAAATCCCCTTAATATCTGTACCATCTTTTCCATAAAGAAATGAGCCGTTTTGTAAAGGGGATAAACGCATATTATGAAATAATAACTATCTAAAATAAATTGTCTAGTAAAAATATTGTGATAATTTTTCTCACCGTTATTTTTATAAGTCAAGTTAATTTTGCGTCAGCTATTTCACTTTCAATTCATACAGACAAATCAGAATATCAATACAATGATCTTCTTTCATTTGTAATCCAAGTATCTGATGTGACAGGAAAACCATTGACTCTACACATCAGAGACGAGTCTGGAAAAAATAGTGCCCCTATTGTACTTCAGATAGTTAACGCAACTACTTCAATCACTGCAAGAGAGTCTTTTGATCCTACAGTATACAAGTCAGGAGTTTATTATTTAGATGTAGAATATTCCGGCGCTAAAGCTAGCACATCATTTAAAATAATTAGTACAGATATGATTGTCATTCCCTCATGGGTTAAGAATTTAGGTAAATGGTGGTCTGAAGAACTTGTCACAGACAGAGATTTTGCCAGAGGTATTGAATATCTCATAAAAGAGAAAATCATCATCATACCTGAATCAGTGAACCAAGATTCAAGCACTGTTACCAAGATACCTGCATGGATCAAAACTAATGCAGGATGGTGGGCAGACAACCGCATATCTGATTCGGACTTTGCTTTGGGAATACAGTATCTAATCAGAAATGGAATAATTACAGTATAATATTATTTTATGATATTGTACTCTATGGAAGAGATTGTTCTGTTCGCAAACCCTTGAAGATTATAAGTACGATAACAAGCGCAGCAAAAGCACCAGCCGTCATTGCAAATTGTTGCATCTGTCTTTCGTTTATTGATATTGACCAGTTTGGCATTTTAGAAAAGTCAAAAATGTTTTGCATTGTTTGAGATGGTTTTTCTTCAGTCACAGGAGTTATCTGTTCTTCAGATGATTCTTTGGCAGTAGTTTCATCAGGCACTTGTTCTACAGTTTGTGGTTCTTCAGTTGCTTCTTGAGGAATTTCTTCTGCAGGTTCTTCTATCGCAGGTTCTGTTTCAGAGATACTGCCCCCCAGCTGAGTTCCAAAGACTTCAAGCTCTGCAGTTCCTGGCGATAATTGCATGAAAAGTGTTCTAGTGGCATCGGTTGGCTCTTTTTCTGAAAATGTAACATCAGCACCATCAGCAATAATAAAAAAATCAGCATCGTTTCCATCTTCTTTAGAATCAAGCAGTTCTCTTGGGATTGTTAATTCTAGAGTTGCAATTGGACTTGTTACATCAATTATAAAAATGAGTTCTGCATCATCAGGATTTGGAATTACTTCAAAAACTGTTACGTCTTTTGCATCATATGTAATGTCGTATAGTTTTCCATAATCCACTGATATGGTTTGTTCTTCTGCAAAGACAAGCACAGGTGAAATACTTAGTAGTGTAAAGAACAATAATTTTGACGTAGCCAATTCTAAATTACGCCTCGTAGAATCATTATTATCTTTTCTGCTATAACATTTGCAGCTAAAGTCTGAGCTTCTTTTGTCTGTGCACCTATGTGAGGAGTACAAATGACGTTTAACAATGTCGCAAGTTTGTTTCCTGTTGCAGGTTCTTTTTCAAAAACATCCAAAGCTGCTCCTGCAATTTTCCCATCTTTTAATGCAGCATATAGTGCCTCTTCATCAATAATTTCTCCTCTAGATGTGTTGATGATGCAAGCAGTTTTTTTCATCTTTCCAAGTCTTTGTGAATTTACCATGTGGTGTGTATCATTTGTAAATGGAACATGAAATGATATGTAATCAGCACTTGAAAGCAGTGTGTCAAGATCTGTTTTTATCAATCCCACTTCACGTACAAACCCATCATCTATTGGAATTACATCATATCCTATGATGTTCATGTTTAGTGCCCTTGCATGTTTGGCAAGTCTTTTGCCTATGTTTCCAAGTCCAACTATTCCAAGATATTTTCCTGACAGTTCGGTTCCCATCAATTCTTTTTTTAACCATTTTCCATTTCGTATTTCTCTGTCAGCTCTTGGAATTTCTCTTGCTAGTGATAGCATCAATCCCAAAACTAGTTCGGCTACTGCATTCATTGCTCCTTCAACTGCATTTATCACGCGGATTCCTTTTGTTTTTGCAGCATCTACATCAATATTATCAAGACCAATACCTACTCGTGCAATTATCTTACACTTGTCTGCTTTTTCTATCATGTCTTTTGTTAGTTTAGTTCTACTTCTTACTATGACAATGTCAAAAGTTCCAATCTTTTCTTTGATCTGTTCTGGAGTGATTTCAGGCTCGTATGTAATTTTTAGACCGTTTTTTTGAAGGATGTCATTTAGAATTGGTGCTACCTGATCACAGATCAAAACAGTTTGATTAAAACTCATGAAAATGAACCATTATGTACAGAATATAATCATTGTGTATATAAAAAAAACAAAAAAGGGAAATAAGGATTTAGATTCCTAATTCAGATTTTTTTTCGTCAGCACGTGCGTCAGTGTATAGACCATGCAAGTTTAGCTTTGGATGTGACATGCTATTCATACCACCTGGTGGGACGGCATCGCTTGGATTTCCAAGTAGTTCAGCATATGACTGCGCGCTTGTACCTAATTTTTCATTCAATCCAAATGGATCTCCTGCAACAATTATTGATGCGGCTCCACTAAAGATTTGAGCATAGTCGTGGTTTACGGCTACGTAAACTCCTGGTTCATCAAAGACAACATCCATTATTGCTCCTTGAGATCCACCAATTAGCCATGTCTCAGTACCTTGTGCTTGTACCCTGTTTGCTTGAGTAACTCTGTCAATTATCTCTCCAACTATATGGAAGTAAACTGGTTCGTTACCTTGGTTTTCAACAAACCATCTTGTATGGGTACCTGTTGGCACAAACAGTAGTTGTGACTGGAATTGTTTTAGATCTGCAGAGTTCCATGGCTGTAAGAAAAAGATGTTTTTGCCTTTATCACCTTTTATCAGTTCGTTGTGAGCCTCGTTTGGAACATAACCGAGTGCCATACCGTTCACTACGGTTTGTGTATGGTGGTGTTGCATCATTGCACTCATGTCATAGTTGCCGTCTTCAGTCAAGTACAATTGATTGTACTGTAACTGGAACTCTAGAGCATCAGCATTGTACATGTTTCGAGTCTTTACGACATCGCCACCTTGTACATCAGTTGATTCTACCATGAGTTTCTTGTATCCATCTAGTGGGTCAACAATTGTCATACCATACATTCCAGATAAGACGTGTTGATCCATTCCCAATACATCAACACCAGAGCAGTGGTACTTGTAAGTACCAGGTACTTGTGCGATGTAACAGTATGTTTTGGATGCTCCTGGTAGAACTTTACCAAAGTTTCCTGCTGACATTTGTGAGGCATGCATGTCGTTTCCGTGTGGAGTTGGTTCACCTTCTGGAATTGTAAGTGTCATCTTGACAACGTCACCTTGTGTGACTCGAAGTGTTGGACCTGGGACCTGACCACTAAAGGTCATTGCCTTGTAGGATCCTCCCCCCATAATTGGCAAGTCTGCACTTTCACCAGTTACATTGAATTCAACCACGTTACGACCTGATTCTTCCAAGGCCGAGCAATCTGTTTCAGCAAATGCCGCTGGCATTACTAATTCTAGACCGCCCATGTCATGGATTTTTTGCATCAAATCATCATCTGTCTTTGAAACAGATAATGTGTTTCCAGTCATTTGTGACTGTGAGTACGTGCTTCCGAACAACGTTGCTGCTATTACTGCAACTGCAGCGATAGACAGTATACTATAACGCTTGTTCATCGATCAAATCGATCTATTTTGAGTATATTAATCTATGGTGTACCGCTTCTAAGATCTGTCAGATTTTTCAAAAAATTTGAACATTTTTTTCATTTTTAAAAAGCAATGAATATTAGTAAAACGAGATCTAGCTTGCGTGTGAAGTTTAGAATAGACAGAGATTCCTTAGGCGAAGTAAAAATTCCTGAAGATGCATACTATGGGGCTTTTACTGCCAGAGCAATTCAACAGTATCATGTAACCGGTCAACGATCACATCTTTATCTTATAATGGCATTTGTCATGATCAAAAGATCAGCTGCAATTGCAAATATGAGAACTGGCTCACTTGATAAAAAACGAGGAAACGCAATTGTAAAAGCATGTGATAAAGTGTTAGCTGGAAAATATCTTGACCAATTTGTTATTGAAGCTATAAACTCTGGTGCAGGAACTGCATTTAACATGAATGTAAATGAAGTACTTGCAAATGTATCTCTTGAAATTTTAGGACAAAAGAAGGGAAAATACGACATCATTCATCCAAATGATCATGTCAATATGTCACAATCAAGTAATGACACGTTTCCAACTGCGATGCATGTTTCTATTTTATTTAACTTAAAACAGGTTATTCCTGTTCTTGATGATTTGATCAAATCGTTAAACAAAAAAGCTAGAGAGTTTTCTGGTTTTCAAAAAATCGGAAGAACCCATCTCATGGACGCTCTTCCAGTAAGTCTTGGAAAAGAATTTGCTGCATATTCTACATCAGTTGCAAAAGCTCGTGATGCAATAGTTGCTGCTAGAAAAGAATTAGAATATGTCGCATTAGGAGGAACCGCCGTAGGCACTGGGGCAAACACACCAAAAGGTTACAGAAACATAGCAATATCAGAACTTGGAAAAATCTCAAAACTTCCATTAAAGCCACAACAAGACATGCAATATTCTTTGCAAAGCAAATTTGCAATTGCAAATCTGTCTTCTACACTTCGAAATTTGGCAGTTGAGATTGGCAAGATTTCAAACGATATTAGATTGATGGCATCAGGTCCTGTTGCGGGTTTATCTGAGATTGGCATACCTGTGATTCATGCTGGTTCTTCTATTATGCCAGGCAAAGTGAATCCATCACTTGCAGAATGCATGAACATGATTTGCTTTAACATCATAGGTAATGATACAGTTGTTGCACTTGCTGCACAAGCTGGACAGTTTGAGCTCAATGTCATGCTACCAGTTATGCTCAAATCCATTTTAGAGTCTACAGACATGTTAAGAAATTTTCTTCCAATATTTTCGCATAATTTGATTGATGGCTTGTCTGCAAACAAACAGAAGCTTCGCCAATACATAGAAAATAGTCCTGTCATAGTAACATTACTTTCTCCAAAGATTGGTTATCAAAAATCTGCTGAATTATACAAAGAGTCTTTGAAGACAGGTAAAACAATTAGACAACTTGTCATCTCTAAAGGATTGATGAGTGAAAAAGAAGTAAGTTCGTTATTGGGATAAAATGGCAAAGATCTGGGTAGAAGCATATGGCTGCTCTGCAAGTTTTGCAGACTCTGAAATGATTTCTGGTCTTATTGTCAATGGCGGTCACACTCTTGCTCAGAGCACATCTGATTCTGATTTGAATCTGATTGTTACTTGTTCTGTAAAAGATGCTACAGCAAATAAGATGGTAAATAGAATAAAAAAACTCAGTTCAAAACCGCTTATTGTAGCAGGGTGCCTACCAAAAGCTGAAAGAATCACCGTTGAGAAATTTGGTCCGCATGCAAGCATGCTTGGACCAAACTCAATTGGAAAAACTCTTGATGTCATAGATTTCACATTGAGAGGAAAAAAAAGAATCGAGCTTGTAGATTCTGATACATCCAAAGTTGGATTGCCAAAAGTCAGACTAAATCCAGTTGTTGGGATAATAGAGATTGCAAGCGGGTGTAAAAGTGCATGTACTTTTTGCCAAACAAAACTCTCCAAAGGTGACTTGCGTAGTTACCGAGTGGGTGATATTGTCAGACAAGTAAAGCATGACGTAGATGACGGCTGTAAGGAGATCTGGCTTTCATCCACAGATAATGGGTGCTATGGGTTTGATATAGGAATAGACTTGCCGGGACTAATAACTGCAGTAGGAGAGATAAATCAAGATTTCATGATTAGAGTAGGCATGATGAATCCTATGTACATGCCAAGAATTCGCGATGGTCTCTTGGAAGCATTTGAAAATGACAGAGTCTTCAAATTTCTTCACATTCCAGTCCAAAGCGGCAGCAACAGAGTCCTAAAAGAGATGAAACGCGGTCACACATCTCAAGTCTTTAAAGACACAAATGAGAAATTCCAAAAAAAATTTGGAAAATTTACTATTTCAACTGATATCATAGTTGGATTCCCCTCTGAAAGTGAGGATGACTTTGAACGGACGGTAGAACTGATAAAAGAGACCAGACCTGATGTGATAAACCTCTCACGATATAGTGCAAGACCAGGTACAAAGGCTTCTAAAATGAAACAACTTGATGTGTCTGAAATAAAAAGACGAAGCAAGATCATATTTGAGTTAGCAAAAAAGATAGCATATGAGAGAAATAAGGAATGGTTAGGTTGGAAAGGCGAAGTATTGTTTGATGAGACCTCAGACGGGGCAATCAAGGGCAGAAACTTTGCCTATAAACCCGTAGTTATAGATGAGGAGAAAAAATTAGGAGAAAAAATCAAAGTTGAGATCATAAAAACCACACAATATGGGCTGCATGGTAAAACTTTAAGCTAAAAATTTTTAGATCCAAGATAGGATCAAAACTAATCAACAAAGTTTTTTAACTTACATGGGAAGCAAAAAGGAGTTATGGAGTTTGAAATGCAAGAACCTGTACTAGTCGTTGGACTTGGCGGAGCTGGATGTAGACTTGCTATAAAAGCTAAAGAAAAACTCAATTCTGAATGTCTTTTGATAAGCCATGACGCAAAGGACCTAGAATCTGACTGCTCTAGAATTATGATAAATACAACTCCCGTTCTTAATCCATCATCATATCTCATCAGAGGCATCTCTCTAGGTGTTTTTGATGGTCTAAAAGAGCGACTTGCCAATTATTCCACGATAATCATAATAGCAAACCTTGCTGGTAAATCTGGTGCTGCTTTGGCCCCAGTCATTTCTCAAGCAGGGAAAGAACTTGGGAAAAACGTACTTTCGTTTGGCATAATGCCATTCAAGTTTGAAAAGGACAGAATTTTCTTTTCTGGTGTTTCGCTAAAGAGACTAAAAACAAATTCTGATTGTACCATCATAGTAGACAATGATGCTCTTCTTGATAGCAATCCTGACCTGACGCCTGATTCTTGTAACAAAATAACAAATGCAGCACTGCTTGAAGTAATTTATTCTCTGAAATCTTCATCTGTTCCTCTTGACACAAACATTCTTTCAACAAGTAAAGACATGTCAGATGTCCAAACCTCACTTAGAGATTCGATAAAAATGCTTTATGAAGATGCGCCTCCAAACAGTGTAAAAAGTACCATGCTGTATGTCATGGGCGGAAACAAAGTTTCTGTAGGTATATTAAATTCAATGGTCAACATAGTCAGTGGAATTTTTAACGATGATAGTACGCGTGTAAGTCTTTCTGTTGTAGCTGCTGAAAATTCCAAGGTCATCTTGCTCACATCGGTAGAAGGTGAAACAAGATTTGACAGATACGATCCACTGGGAATCATTCCAAATCAAAACATTTTAGATTGGGACGATCCAGATTGCAGTATAAAATTGGATCTTGAGCTAAATCAAATAGAATAAATTTTTACTTTTTCTTTCGTTTTGTGTCTGATTTTGTTTTAGTTTTTTCTTTGGTTTTCTTTTCAGATTTTTGTTCTTTCTTTGGCTTCTCTGGTTTTGCTTTTGTTTCTTTTTTTGTTTCTAATTTTTTTTCTGGTGTTGGTTCGGATTTAGTTGGTTTTGGTTCTTCTGGTTTTGCTTCTGATTTTTCTTCAGCCTTTTCTGTTTTTTGTGGTTTTGGTTTTTTCTCTACTGCTTCTTCTTTCTTTGGCTTCTCTTCTTGATATTTTGAAATCAAGACTGTACCATCATCATCTTTTGTTAATTTGACTCGAATCTTTCTTGGAGGGTGTCTTATTCCTCTTGCCCAAACCAAGTGACTTACGTCCTCTTCTATCTTTACATCCTCAGACTTCATGTGATGGATTGCAAATTCTCTTATCATGTTAATTGCTCTCTTTGCTCTTTGGTTATTTGGAGAGAGCAAAACTTTTCCGAGATTTATTGTATAAACGCGTTCAACTGTTTCCTGTGACAAATTATCCAACTCCCACGTCTGTTCTTCGCCACTGTCTTTTCTTTGGATTTGTTCGTACTGTTCTTTTTGTCTTGATTATAACCCACGCTGGAACAGATGAATTCTGCTTTAGTTTTTTCATCAGTCTTATTTTCCTTGGAGCAGATTTATGTGCGGCCATAAAATGGAAGGCTTGCTAAGCTCTTTTTAAATGAATCTCAGACAGCATAGTTTAGCACATGATTTGACCAATATTTTGTAATTGTGTAAATCAATTCATTTTTGATAAAAGAAGCATCATTTGTCTTAGTATTCTTGCTGATGCTCCCCAGATTATTTTGTCGCCATATCTGAAAGTGTACATTTCTTGTATTGATTTATGCAATGTATCTTTATCATCATCAATTGTTTTGAATAGTGGAAACATTGGAATGTGAAGAATCTCCTCAATTTCAGAATTTGGTACAAGTTTTGGTATGTCAGAGGCAATGGCAACAAATGGTGTGATAGTAAAGCCTGAATTCAAAGTGGTAACAGTTAGGAGCTGACCGATGATTTGTTGACGCGATATGCTAAGATCAATCTCTTCTTTTGTTTCTCGCATAGCTGTTGTTAGAAGATCATTATCATCTTGTTTCCATGTTCCACCAGGAAACGAGATCTCTCCTGCATGTAGATTCATAGTTTTTGGTCGTTTTGTCATTATTATTGTCGGCTCCGATCCATAAATCACAACTAGTACAGCAGCAAGTTTTGTCTGCCCATTTTGTTTAGCTTCTGGTAAAATTTTACTCGAAAGCGCTTTTCTAATCTTGTCTCCGTACATCATAACATATCTTTTGGTGAGATTGTTATTGATTGTTATTGTTCAAAGGTTATAATCAGGTAATCTAGAAAATCTTCTATTGACAATCACATATGAAATAAACCCCCCAAAAGTCATTCAGGATACAATATTATCCCATGAGGAGCTACAAGAATCAGTAAACAGGTTAAAAGAAAGGGCTTTTTCGATTCGTAATGTTTGCCACAGCATTCATGTAACAGATTCTGTTCTTGGAATACCAAGGATTTCACCAATAACAATAGGAGCACTGATTAGAAATTCCAACGATGTCATTGAGCTTTCTGTAAGTGTGCGTGTAAGGGACAGAAATCTCACATCGCTTACTCAATCAATTTGTGATGCAATATTGCTTAAACTGAATGGTGTTTTAATTCTAAAGGGAGACCCGCCTCCTGCAGGACCAAAAGATTCCAAACTTGTGCCAAGTGAGGTTGTAAAGCAATTCAACGAACAAGGTTTTGGGAAAAAAATTGATCTTTTTCTTTCTTTACCCAGTAATCCTGATTTTGCAAAAATACATAAAAAAATTGAAGCACAGCCTCGTGGCTTTGTAACCCAAGTTGTTAGTTCACTTGAACAGATCACAAGAATAGTAGACAAGTTAAAACCGCAGGGATTTAGAATAATTCCTTGTATACTCTTACCGTCAGAAAAAAATGCAAGATCAGCAAAGATATTAAACCTTGACTGGATAAATTATAGTAATGATGTAGTTGGTTTCATAAAAGAAGCGCAGAGGGTTGCAGGTGATGTACTCCTAAGCTCTCCAAATGATTTTAAGGGGGCCTTTGAAACCCTAAAGAAGTTAAGTTGATCTCGTCTTACACTGTAGGAATTTATCCACGATCAGAAGAGCTCATAGAAGCTACACGTAAAAATTCAAAAAATCTTTCATCGCTTTATTTGAAGGAAAAAAAAGAATACATTGCAGTACAAAAAAGGGCAAAATTAGATTATGTTTGCGATCCACTTTTAGACTGGGATGATATTTACAGGCCATTTTCTAAATTAAAATCAGTCAAGCTTTCTGCATTGAACAGAATCTATGAGACAAATACCTTCTATAGGAGACTTTCTTTTGATGGTCCTTTAGATGATGCCGGAAATATCGTAAAATCCAGCCTGGCTGTCTCTTTGTTGCCAAAAAATAGAACGGCCTGCATTGCAGATCCATATACATTTGCAGATGTTCATCTTAGTACAAAATACAAGAAAAGAGAAGAATTCACATTAGCAATAGCAAAGATGCTTAGAAAAGAGATAGATGCCTTGGTCAAGTCTGGTTTTGAATTAATTCAACTTGTAGCACCATCTATTGCCTACAATGAAAAAGTCGATTTTGGCATTGTAAAGAATTCGCTGGAAATAATTACACGTGGTCTAAAGGCAAAAACAATTCTACACTTCTATTTTGGTGATGTTTCAAAGAAAATTGAAAAGCTTTTGGATATGCCTGTTTCGGGTCTTGGTTTTGACACAACGTTAACGCCCATATCATCAATCAAAAAACATAGTTTTTCCGGAAAATCACTCGCAGTTGGAATTGTAAATTCCTATAACACTAAACTTGAAGACAAACAAGAATGTGTCACAGAGTTAAACAACATAATATCAAAGACAAAGCCAGACGAAGTATTTGTAACAACAAACTTTGATCTTCAGTATCTTCCAAAGGATTTTGCAGTTAGAAAGATATTGAGGCTTGGAGAAATTGCAAGAGGAGTAAGGAGTGCATAAATATTTTCCAACCCAAGAAATAGGAAGCCTGAAAAAACCATCATGGCTTTTGAGTGTAGTAAAAAATCCTGATATTTCAAAAGAGGACAAGTCAAGAGCTAGAAACGATGCTGCTTTACTAAACATAAAAATGCTAGAAGATCTAGGACTAGACGTAATCTATGATGGCGAGGTAAGACGCGTTGAGATGTATGAAGAACCTGTTAGATATATCAAAGGATTTGAATTTGCAGGACGTGTCAGATCATGGGACAACAAATACTATAACAAAGCTAGAATCACAGGAGAAATTTCTTATAAACAAAACTTCCATGGTGAAGAATTCAAATTCATAAAAGAAAACACAAAACACGATATCAAAGTTCCAGTGACAGGCGCCTACACACTAGCTGATTGGTCATACGATGAACATTACAAATCAAAAGAAGAACTTGTGCTTGCGTTGGCAAAAAATGTGCTAAGACCACTTATAAAAGATTTGGTTAAGCTTGGAGCAAAAATTATTCAAATTGATGAACCTGCTGCTACCTCACACCCATCTGAGATGGATATCTTTCGTCAGTCAGTAAACGAGTCTGTTAAGGGAATAAATGCAAAAGTTGTAGTACATGCGTGTTTTTCAGGAAATGATTACGAGTCATTAGCCCCACAGATGCCCGAGATAAAAGCTCAACAATACACATTAGAATTTGCAAATCGTGATTCATGGGATTTGGGAGTAAATGACAAAGAAAGAAAAGGATACCATGTGCTTAAGCTGTTCAAAGAATATGGATACAAAGGAGAGATTGGAATTGGTGTCACAGATGTTCACGTTGACAGGATAGAAACACCAAAGCTTGTACGAGATAGAATACTTTATTCGGCAAAAGCATTAGGCGATCCTGCTAAAGTTTATGTCAACCCAGACTGTGGCCTTAGAACAAGATCAAGAACTGTAGCGTTTGAGAAGATCAAGGCAATGGTTGAAGGTGCAGAGCTCGCAAGGCAGACAATGAACAATTAGATAAATTTTAACTTAAATTCAGACTCTACATTAAAATTCAGCAATTAATTCTGATTTGTTGCCTTCAATGAGACATACTGTTATCATAGTGGATCTTGTTATCTTGTTCGCATTAGGCCTGACTGTACAAGTTTCAAGTGCAGAAGTATGGATTCCAGATAATGAAATTAGTTCGTATTTTGATGGTGATGGAATTTACACGGTGATTGGGGCAGTCAAGAATTCAGAAAATTATCCCATAATTCCTACAATAGAAATCAAGATACTAGACACGGATAAGATAATTTCAGAATCATATACTTTACCAGTTGCAAATCCAGCAAAAGACATACCATTTAAGATTAAATTTGATCAAGTTTCAAGCAAAAACCCAATTCTTGAAAAACCAATGGTCACATTTGTTCCAGGTCCTACAGATTACATAAATATCGAAGTAGTTTATGACAACACTCTTGTCAAACATCAAGATGGCCACACTTCCGGTTTTATAGTCAATAACGGAAATTCTACCGCATATGGGGTCAAAGTGTATGCATTGGTTCATGGAAAAGATAACAAATTCATCGATGTTGGAAAAAGCGTTGAAAGTATAGAAAAGCTGGAACCGGGAGAGAGAAAAGAATTTTCAATTTATCCAGATCCATTGTTTGCAACACAAGTAAATTACTATAGCTGTTTTGTGATTGGAGATGACATGGTAATTCCAACTTTTGTCATTCGAGATAACAAAAGATTTGATTTCAGATACAAGACAGAGGGTTACTTGACCAATATAGAATTTGATAACAAGAAAGACGCATTAAATTTTATTGTGAGAAATCCGTGGCCAATGAAATCTTTTGTAAATATTGAATTTCCCATGGAATCAGAATCACAGAAATTTATCGTATATCAAGAGAACAGAGAAATAGAATCATTACAAAGTAGAGACGAACAAGATACGTGGCACATATTATTCAATCTAGATCCACAATCCACTAAGCAGATCACTATTTCTGGATTTGAAAATAATGCTGAGCAGAATTTACAGGCAGGATCTGAATCATATTATTTACTAGGAATAATACCTGCTGCTCTTATCACAGTTGGCATAGTCATTTGGAAAAAGAGAAAAGCTAAAGGATCTTCCGTTCTAAATTAAAAATCACTGTATTGCTTCAAGCTTTTTTTCTTCTAGAACTTCATTAAGAATTTTTAAATCATAAATTTTTGAGAGATCAGGTTTTGTATCACCCAAAAAACCAATGTTAAATGCGTCATCAGCAGATTTGTAAAGTGATTTCTTTATGGGATCATAAGTTATCTCCATCCTCGCAAAGGCCTGGTGCAATTCATCCTCTGGGATTGTTTTCCCAGTAATCTTTTCTATTTGGTCATTGAAAATTCGAAGACCGTCTTCTTTATTGTTATTTAATTGCAAGGTTTCATCAACATGTGCCTGCAGCAGTTTCTTGATTATGTCAGGATGTTTTTGCAGATAATCTGTCCTCACTACTATATGTGATGTTACAAATTTGCCATCAGGCCACAAATCCCGTTCATCGAGAAAAATTTTTGCATTTGCTTCTTTAACGAGTTTAGCTCCCCAAGGTTCTGGCACCCATGCACCATCTATGTCCTTCTTGACCATCAATGTAAGAATGTCTGGGTTCTTTGCAGGTATTACTCCTACGTTGCCACCATTTTCGGTAGTCTTGTATCCATTTTTTAGTAGATATGCTCTAAGTGCCACATCTTGGGTGTTACCAAGTTGAGGGGAGGCAAATTTTTTTCCAGCAAAGTCAGCAACAGAATTAATACCCGCATCATTTCTAATCACAAAAACTGCACCACCGCTTGATGCGCCAGCTACGATTCTCAAGCCCTCTCCATCTGATTTTATATAGCCATTAATTGCAGGGTTTGGGCCAACATAAGTAACATCTATCTTATTTGCAAACAACGCCTCGATTGCAGAAGGTCCTGCGTTGAAGACCTGTGTTTCTATTTTGACGGTTCCAAGTGCTCTTTGATAGTCTCCATTTCCTAATCCGATAACTGCCTGTGCGTGATTAATGTTTGGAAAATATCCAATTCTTAAAACATCTGTACTACTAGCATCATCATTAGATAAGTGGAGTACTGCGTTTGGAATAAAATTTACAACTATTACTACAGCAATAATTGCAGCTGCAATTCCAAACTTAGCTACAGGATTCATACCTAGTCACTGAGAACTAACGATGGTAGTCTAGTCCCCATTTTCTTCTCACCTTCTCCTCCAATTTGAATAGCAGTAATCTGTCAGCTAGCAGACCTATTGTAAAAATAGTTATCATACTAGCTATGACTTGACCCATGTCAAGAAATTCTCTTCCAACAGACAGGATATGTCCGAGTCCAACAATTGACATCAGTATTTCTGCGCCTATTATTGCGTGCCACGCAAATGACCACGCTTGCCTGATCCCCACTATCAGCGAAGGGGCAGCAGCTGGAATTGTAACATGGCTAAATAGGGAAAGACCCTTTGCACCCATATTTCTTGCTGCATCTAGATAAATAGGAGGGATATTTCTTATGCTGCCATAAGTTGAAATCATAATAGAAAAAATCGAGCTCATAATTACCACAAATAAAATTCCAAGATCGTTGAAACCAATCAAGAGAATTGAAAACGGTACCCATGCAATGCTTGGAAATGAGAGTAGACCGGCAGAGAAGGAATTGAGTGTCTTACCAAATCCCTTGAATCGTATCATTGTAAATCCTATTAGCATGCCCAAAGTGAACGATATGGCAAATCCCACAAGTAGTCTGCCTAAGGTTACACCTACGCCCTGAAGTAAAGTATGATTTAAAATTATCTTTGCAAAAGATTCTGCGACGATTAAAGGAGACGGTAAGGCGATCTTTGGCCAAATGCCAAGCATGAATACTAGTTGCCATACGCCGATAAAGACTGCTAAAGACAGGACTACATTAGCAGCATCATCTAGATTTGCAAATGAATTTTTCTTAGAGATTATATTTTGGATCATTGGAATTCATCTTTTATTTGTGCTTTTACCTCACTTTTTAATTCCTGAACTATTTGATGATAATATTTCTGAAGATTTTCATCTTCGGAGAGCCGTGGTCTACGATAGTCTATAGTAATTTCTTTTTTTATTTGGGAAGGTCGATTCTTGAATACGGCCACTCTATTTCCCAAGACTACAGACTCTGAAATATTATGAGTAACAAATATTATAGTTTTTTTTGTTCTTTCCCAGATCAATTGCAATTCAACTAATAACAAATCTCTAGTTTGTGAATCTAGTGCAGCAAACGGTTCGTCCATTAAAAGAATTTCTGGATCCATTGCAAGAGCTCGTGCAATGGCAATTCTTTGTTTCATTCCTGTAGATAGCTGGTAAACGTAAGAATCCGCGAACTTGGTTAATTGCATCATATCCAAATATCTTTGCGATATTAGTCTTCGTTCGTCTTTTGGAATACCGGCAATTTTTAGTCCAAACTCTACATTATCAATAACTTTCAACCATGGAAAGAGCGCACCCTCTTGAAAGACCATTGTCCTGTCGGGACCTGCAGTCGAAATGGGTTTTCCATTAAGTAATATCTCACCTGAATCAGGTTGTTCTAGGCCAGCAATGATGTTCAGGAAAGTAGATTTTCCACAACCAGATGGACCTACAATGCAGACAAAGTCACCCTCTTCTACGTTCAAATTAATACTATCCAATACTAGGACAGAGTTACCGTTATGATCAAAGGTTTTTACGATGTTTTTTGCTTGAAGTTTTGTCATGTTCTTGGTTATTCCCTCTGAATACCTTTTGGTAGATTTGATATACGTCTGTTGTCAGATATAATTTTCATATAACGCTGTTATAATAATGCGGTTAAATAGTGTTCGAATTTTAGCTTGGACTAACATGGTGTTTCGCATGTTGGCAAATAATTTTTGAATTTGATGAGAGAAATTTCGATGAAAAAATAAACCAAGCACAAAAGATAAATGCGAAAATTAAATCACAGAAAACCTAAATGAAAGGAAAGGCAGTTTTAGCTTTCTCTGGCGGATTAGACACTTCTGTAGTTGTGAAATATTTACAAAAAGAGCACAGCTTGGATGTTGTCACTGTCACGGTTGACGTTGGACAAGGAGATGATCAAAAAAAGATTGCTGTAAAAGCAAAGAAGCTTGGAGTTGTAAAACATTACAATTTAGATGCGCGTGAAGAATTTGTTCATGATTTTATTTTTCCTTCAATCAAGGCAAATGCGCTTTATCAAAAAAAATACTGTCTTGCAACAGCGTTAGCAAGGCCACTGATTGCACAAAAAGTAGTAGAGATTGCTAAAAAAGAAAATGCAAAGGCGCTTGCACATGGTTGCACTGGCAAAGGAAATGATCAAGTAAGGTTTGATGTCACTATGCGTTCAGGTTCTACTCTTCCTATTATTGCACCTATTCGAGATCTGAATCTTACACGTAATATAGAATTAAAGTTTGCAAAAAAACACGGCATACAAATTGATACTGCTGCAAAAAAGTTCAGCATCGATCAGAATCTGTGGGGACGAGCAATAGAAGGTGGAGTGTTAGAAAATGCATATAATGAACCTCCAGATGACGCGTTCATTTGGGTGAAAACCAAGAATTTACCTGACAAACCACAATATCTAGAAATAAAATTCAAAAATGGAATTCCTATTGCAGTAGATGGCAAAAATCTAAAACCGATCGAACTTATAGAATACATCAACAAAAAGGCAGGATCTTGCGGAGTTGGGATCGTAGATCATATAGAAGACAGAGTCGTAGGCATAAAATCACGTGAGGTTTATGAAACACCCGCAGCCATGTGCCTAATTGAGGCACATACTGACCTTGAAAAAATGGTTCTTACAAAACATGAACTCAAATTCAAATCATTAGTTGATGCAGAATGGGCCTGGTTAGCGTATTCCGGATTATGGCAAGACCCACTAAAATCAGATTTAGATATGTTTATCAATGCCACACAAATGAGAGTTAGCGGAACTGTAAAGCTGAAGATGTTCAAAGGAAGTCTAAGAGTTGTTGGAAGGAAATCAGATTATTCATTGTACAGTCATGACTTGGCAACATATGGAGCTGGTTCTACTTTTGATCAAACTCTAGCAAAAGGATTTGTCGAATTGTGGGGAATGCAATCCACAGAAGCTAATAAATTACTAAAAAAGAGGTGAAAGAGTAAAAAATGAATTGTCCAGAATGTGATGCAAAATTAAATGTTCCAGATGATGCAACCGTTGGAGAAATAGTTTCATGCCCTGATTGTGGGGCAGATTTCGAGATCGCATCAAAAAATGGTCCTACATGCCAACTAAAGCAAGCTGAAAAAGTTGGCGAAGATTGGGGAGAGTAAATGTCAAAACTCCGTATCGTGTTCGATAGAGTAAGGTCAGAGGAGAAAATGCTCGAGGAAAAAGCAGTCGAGCTTGGTCACGATATAAAGATGGTTGATGCAAAGATAACGCAGATCAATACTGAAAGTAAGAGAAGTGATTTTGATTTTGGCGATATCGTGCTTGAAAGATGCGTCAGTTATTTTCGTGGTCTACACTTTACTGCATGTTTAGAGTTTCTTGACGTTCCAGTAATAAACAAATTTGAAGTGGCTAACAATTGTGGAAACAAAATGATAACATCACTTTTGTTAAAAAAATACAATGTACCTACTCCTAGAACCTATTTCTCATTCTCATCTGAGACCGCACTTGAGAACCTTGAGAAGGTAGGATACCCCATGGTTATCAAACCAGTAGTTGGAAGCTGGGGAAGGGGAGTCATGGCTCTAAAGGACAGAGATACAGCAGATGCGATAATCGAAGTAAGAGAACTTAGTGACGGTCCACTTGACAGGATCTATTATTTACAAGAAATGGTAAAAAGGCCACCACGTGACATACGAGCAATAGTTGTAGGAGATCAAGTCATAGCTTCAATGTATCGAACTTCAACTGGAAGTTTTAAAACAAACATAGCACTTGGGGCAGAACCTGTACCTTGTGAAATAACAAAAGATCTTGAAGACATTTGTCTTAAAGCGTCAAAGGCAGTAGGAGGAGGAATACTTGGAATTGATTTAATGGAAGATGAAAAACGTGGACTGGTTGTGCATGAAATAAACAACACTGTAGAGTTCAAAGGCTTGGCAAAAGTGACGAAAAAGAATATTCCCAAAGAAATGATTGATTTTGCTGTCAAGTCAGCTATAAGATAAATTATACTATGTTATGCTAGAGGAGTATTAATGAGAGTAGGAGTAATAGGCGCATCTGGTTACGTCGGTGGAGAAATGTTAAGGTTACTTGTCAGTCATCCCAAAGTCGAAATTGCAATGGTCACATCAAGGCAGTATGTAGGAGAATACATTTCAAGGATACAACCAAGTCTGAAGGGCTTTATTGACTTGACATTTTCCGAGCTTGATTATGACAAGATGTCAGACAAGTGTGATCTAGTTTTTACCGCAGTTCCACATGGAACAGCAACTGAGATAGTCAAGGCATTATACGATCGAGGAATGAAAGTAATTGATCTTAGTGCAGATTATCGACTGCACAACCCTGCAGATTATGACAAATGGTACGGTTGGCAACATCCTCATCCAGAGTTATTATCAAAGTCAGTTTTTGGAGTGCCAGAATTTCACCGCGAAGAAATCAAAAAAGCACAGCTTGTTTCTTGTCCTGGATGTATGGCAGTAACATCACTTTTAGCTCTTTATCCCCTTGTAAAAAAGGGCATAATCGATACTGAGCACATTATCGTTGATTCTAAAATTGGTTCATCCGGAGCAGGAGCCGGTTCAGTTGCAGGAACACACCATGCAATGAGATCCGGAGTAATCAGGCCATACAAACCAGCAAAGCATCGACACACTGGAGAGATAGAGCAGGAGCTAAGTATAGTTGCTGGAAAAAAGATCAAAGTATCTATGAGCCCACATGCAGTAGATATTGTAAGAGGAATTCTGTGTACAAATCACACATTCCTTACAAAACAAGTAACTGAGATGGATCTTTGGAAGATGTATCGCGAACAATACCAAGATGAAAAATTCATCAGACTGATCAGAGATAAAAAAGGATTCTACAAGTTTCCAGATCCAAAGTTTGTAGTAGGATCTAATTTCTGCGATGTGGGATTTGACATAGATGAAGACAACAACAGATTAGTCGTATTGTCAGCGTCAGACAATCTCATGAAAGGCGCAGCAGGTTCTGCAATACAAAACATGAATGTAATGGCAGGCTTTGATGAGATGGAAGGTCTTCACTACTCACCGTTAACACCTGTATAAAAAAATGATCACAATCAAGATCGGAGGAAGTGTTGTAGATGGTCTTCATCCTTCAACAATTTCTGACCTAAAAAAAGTATCACAACAAGAAAAAATAATTCTCATACATGGTGGTGGCAAAGAGGTAACAAAAATTTCAGAAGCACTTGGCAAAGAACAGAAATTTATTGTTTCTCCCGGGGGAATAAAAAGTAGATACACTGACAAAGAAACTGTAGAAATTTTCACTATGGTAATGTCAGGCAAGATAAACAAGATGATTGTTGGCATGTTGCAAAAAAATGGAATTAATGCAGTAGGATTGTCAGGTGTAGATGGACAACTAATTCAGGCAGAACGTAAAAAGAAACTTGTGATAATAAACGAAAAAGGACGAAAAATGGCAATAGATGGAGGTTACACTGGAAAGATAAAAGATGTAAACACTAGCCTGATAAAATCGATCTTAGACCAAGGATATGTTCCAGTCATATCCCCAATTGCAATCAGTGAAGAGTTTGACTTTCTTAATGTAGACGGAGACAGAGCAGCAGCATATGTAGCAGGAAAGATGCAGTCAGACAAGATTCTGTTTTTGACTAATGTGGATGGATTATTGATGAATGATAAGCTTGTCAAGAATCTGAGTCTGGCAGAGGCAAAAGAGATGCTACCAAAGATTGGGTTTGGCATGGAAAAGAAGGTTCTTGCAGCTACTGAAGCGTTAGAGATGGGTGTCAAACAAGCTCTCATCTCAAACGGTCAGAGAGAAAACCCAATATCATTAGCTATTGCAAATGACAATTGCACGGTGATTTCAAAATGACTGAAGACGAATTTATGGGAAACATCTACCAGAGATTTCCCGTTACTATAGAACGCGGTCTTGGTGCTTACGTATGGGACATCAGCGGAAAAGAGTATGTCGATTGCATGGGAGGTTATGGTGTTGCTCTTGTTGGTCACCGCAATCCACGGGTAGTAAGAGCTCTGCAAGATCAGCTTGAAAAAATAATTACAGTACACAGTTCATTTTACAACAAAACACGTGAAGAGTTTCTTGAAAATTTGATCAAGATTTCACCAAAAGGCCTGAGCCAGGTTTACCTAAACAACAGTGGAACAGAAGCTGTTGAAGCAGCAATAAAGTTTGCAAGAAAGTTTACTGGGAAATCAGGAATGGTAGCAATGAACGGGTCTTATCACGGAAAATCATTTGGTTCTCTTTCACTAACATTTAATCCAAAATATCGCAAATCATTTGAACCACTTGTAGAGAAAGTTTCTTTTTCTCCATTTGGCGATATCGAAGCATTAAGATCTGCGGTAAATTCTGACATAGGGTTTATCATATTAGAACCAATCCAAGGAGAAAGTGGAATTCATGTTGCGCCAGATGGATTTCTTCAAGATGTAAGAAAACTGTGTGATGAAAAAGGAATACTTTTGATCTTTGATGAAATTCAATCTGGACTTGGCAGAACTGGGAAAATATGGGCAGGAGAGCACTGGTATACGACCCCAGATATCATGTGTCTTGCAAAGGGCATAGCAGGTGGAGTACCTATGGGCGCTACACTTGTTAGGCCAGACATACTTGCCTGCATAAGCAAAGGAGAACAGTCCTCAACATTTGGTGGAAATCCTCTCTCATGTGCTGCAGGAACTGCTACAATACAAGCCCTGACTCAGGACAAATTAGTTGAAAATGCAGCAAAGATGGGAAAGAAATTCCGAGAAGGATTAGAGAGACTAAAAGAAAAACATAAGATAATCAGAGAAATCCGCGGCAAGGGACTGATGATTGGAATAGAGATGAAATTTGAAGTCAAAGATATATTGTTTGATGGAATAGCAAACGGGGTATTATTTTTGTATTCAGGAAGAAACATACTAAGACTGTTGCCTCCACTTGTGATTTCAGAATCAGACATAGACAAAGCTTTAGAAGTACTGGATGCGGTATTAGGCAGAGAGGAAAAGCGCAGAAAT
Source organism: Nitrosotalea sp. (assembly GCA_023251795.1). Lineage (GTDB taxonomy): Archaea > Thermoproteota > Nitrososphaeria > Nitrososphaerales > Nitrosopumilaceae > UBA8516. The sequence goes on from JAHEYD010000006.1 coordinate 27,656, forward strand.
GTCTAGAGACAAAACTGACGAATCCATAGTTGAAATGCTAAAAAAAGATTCGAGAGAATCTTTTGTAGAAATAGGACAAAAACTCGGTCTTTCAGAATCAGCAGTAAGAAGAAGAGTAAAAAATCTTCTCGATGGTGGAATAATAAAAAAATTCACAATAGAAACTGGAGATGCAAATGCAACAAGTGCAATCATTTTGATCTCAGTTGATTCTGCAATGGATACATCAAAAGTTTCTGCAAAATTAACAAAGCTTCAAGGAGTACAAACTGTTTACGAAATAACTGGACAGTACGATATTGCGGTAATAATACGAGCTCCAACTATTACTGACATTAACACATGTATTGATTCATTGCGCAAGGTTCCAGGTGTGTTTGACACCAACACCGTCATCATTTTGCGCACTGTGGCCTAAAAACGAAATTCGGATGCTTTTTTCTAGGTAAGACGAGAATCGGTTCAATAGCTGCCAAATTAGACGATTCTAGTACGAATATGTTTATATTCAGTGATTTTTTGTACCAGATCAGCAATGGATGATCCGAATTACTATGCATATCAGCATAACGCCATGGGAACAAAACCAAAGAAGATTCACGTCTTAGATAGTACTCTAAGAGAAGGCGAACAACACCCAGGTGTTACTTTTTCAAACAAGCAACGAATCCAGATTGCATGGATGCTTGATTATTTTGGAGTTGATCAGATTGAAATTTCTCCAGTAGTATCAAGTGATCACAAGGAAGCAACAAAAACAATAATCAAACAAGGGTTAAAAGCAGATATTGTAGCGCATGTTCGTGCATTAAAAGAAGATGTCGATGTTGCACTGGACTGTGATGCAACATGGATGGCAACATATCTTGGTATGTCAGACATTCATCTAAAGGACAAATTAAGAATTTCAAGAGAAGAAGCTTTGCGCAGAGCAGTTGAAACCGTAGAGTATGCAAAATCACATGGTTTGAAGATGCGATTTACCATGGAAGATGCAAGTAGAGCAGAGCCAGCATTTTTGATTAAAATGTGTAAAGCAATTGAAGAAGCAGGCGTAGACAGAATCAGTATTCCAGACACTGTAGGAATTATGAGACCAATAGGAATGTACAATCTTGTGAAAACAGTGCGAGATCAAATAAAGACTCCGCTTGATGTGCACTGTCACAACGACATCGGACTTGCATTAGCAAATGCTTTTGCAGGATGTGATGCAGGAGCAGATCAAATTCATACCACCATTGATGGGATTGGTGAAAGAACTGGCATTCCAGCATTGGCAGAGACTTCAGTTGCACTCAGCTATCTATACAAATCTCCAAATAATTTCAGACTAGATATGTTAATGGACCTTTCAAGATTAATCGAAACATACACTGACATCAAGCCATATGATTCCAAGCCAATAGTAGGTGCAACCGCCTACAAGCACAAGGCAGGAACACATCTAGCAGCAATTCTACGAAACCCCGCAGCATACGAACCAATCGAACCCAAAGTAGTAGGTAACAGACGAAGGATAGTCTTTGGTGAACTGGCAGGCAAAAACGGTGCAGCCTATCTCATGTCACTTTTTGGTCTAGCCCAAAATGATGAAGATGCAAAAGCAGTAGCGGCGGGACTAAAGAACTTGCGGATGGGTGATTTGCTTGAAATTCCACTTGATGACAGGCTTGAAAAAAAGATAATTAATGACACCCAAGTTAAGGTAAAGTCAGGTAAGTAAGATGAAATGTCCAGAATGTGATGCAACAATCACTCCCCCAAAAGATGTAATGGAAGGAGAAATAATAACATGTCCAGATTGTGGTGCAAGCTTTGAGTTAGCAAAAGGATCTTCAGGCTTTGAGTTAAAACCAGCACAAACTGTTGGTGAGGACTGGGGCCAGTGAGCTCCGGATTATCGATTCTTTACGACACCATCAGGTGGGAAGAAAAATCTCTCTTTGACGCTGCAAAAAAGACTGGAGTCAACGTGGAGATGGTTGATTGTAAGAATTTGTTTGTTAGTTTGGATAAGACCAAAGAAAAATTTGAAACTGTGATACAGCGATGCGTTAGTTATTACCGTAGTTTACACTCTACTGCAGCACTTGAAGGAAAGGGGGTTAATGTGATAAACTCTTTGAACACAAGTATTTTTGCAGGAAACAAGCTGTTCACTCATATGCTTTTACAAAAATATGGAGTTCCTACTCCATTTAGTGCTGTAGCATTTTCTGAAGAAGCTGCACTCGAAACTCTAGAATCCAAAGGATATCCAATGGTTCTAAAACCAACAATTGGAAGCTGGGGAAGAATGATTGCATTACTAAAAGATCATGATTCTGCAGAAGGAATAATGGAAAGCAGAGAAAGGATGTATCCAATTTACCAAGTGTATTATCTTGAAGAATTTGTTCAAAGACCACCGCGTGATATTAGAGCAATAATGATAGGAGACAAAGTTGTTGCTGCAATCTATAGATATTCTGGAGATGGCCAGTGGAAAACAAATATGGCACTTGGCGGCAAGGCAGAAGAATGTAAGATCACAAAAGAGATGGAAGATATTTGTATCAAAGTAAAAAACGCAGTACAGGGACAGATAGTGGGGGTAGATCTGATGGAAAGTAAGGAAAAAGGACTGGTTGTGCATGAAGTAAACAACACAACAGAATACAAAAATACCGTCAGAGTTACTGGTGTAGATATTCCAGCCTTGATGATAGATTACGCGTTAAAATCGAGAAAATAAGAATTGGACTCTTCAATAACCATAACACCTAGGTTTTCAGTAAAGATGCTTGAGAAGGCGCTTAGACTTTATACTCCTTCTCTTTCTGAAAAACCATTTGCAGAGTTTTTGGCAGATAAATGTGATGATTTAGGATTTGAAAACATACACATCGATGAAGTAGGAAATCTAATTGCAACAAAAGGTTCTGGTTCTCCCAAGATACTTTTGTGTGGTCACATGGACACAGTTCCTGGCAAAATCAAAGTCAAAAATGACAATGGTTTTCTTTACGGGCGAGGTGCATCTGATGCAAAAGCCCCACTTATGTCCATGCTTCTTGCTGCAGCAACAATGCTAAATCATACTGGAACTGTAGTTTTTGCAGCTGTAGTAGATGAAGAAGGAAATGCCACTGGTATCAAGAGTCTTGTAAAGCAAAAGCTTGACATCGATTACGCAATTTTTGGCGAACCAAGTGGAATAAGAAACATCACGATCGCTTACAAGGGAAGAATTGCTATCAATCTTAAAATAAACGTAGGAAATAGTGCACACGCAAGTGCACCATGGCTTGCAAAAAATGCAATTGATGAGGCGTATGTGTTTATCAGTGCTCTAAAAAATGAGCTAGAAGGAAATCAAGCAAACAAACCAAAAGGAATGCTACTTACAGCAACTCTCACGGAAATAAAAGGTGGAACAAGCCACAATGTAACGGCAGTAGAATGCGATGCAATAATGGACGTTAGAATTCCAGTAGACATGAATTGCAAATCAGTTGGAGAAAAAATAGCTACTACAGTTCAAGAAGTTGCCAAAAAACAAGGGGTCAGTGCATTTTATTCTGTATTAGATGAAACAGAACCATTTGAAGCTCCACATGATTCACCACTTGTTAGGGCTTTAACATTGGGTGTAATCGATGTAGAAAAAACAAGACCACAGCTAATTCGTAAAACAGGAACTGGCGACATGAACATAATTGGAAATGCATTAAACATTCCTGTAGTAACATATGGCCCAGGAGATCCACATGCATCACATACAATTGATGAACGAGTTTCAATTGACGAGTTTCTTAGAAGCATCGAAGTTTTCAAGCACATGTTGTATCACTTGAAGAGATTACACGGAAAGTCAAAACAAATCGCGTAAGCTCAAAATAACCAGATTCTCAAACCAGATTATGCTGTGGTTTGTGGGTCTTGGTATTTCTGGTGCAGACGGAATTGGTTCTGATGTAGTAAAGATTCTCAAAAAAGCAGATCTTGTCTATTTGGAGATTTTTACTAGTCCAATTACAAAATCAGAATTAATAAAGATCAAAAAGATTGTTAAAGGTGCGTTTAAGACAGCACCACGATGGTTAGTTGAGGATGGAAAGGCCATTCTTAAGGAAGCAAAAAAGAAAGAGGTCGTACTACTCTCATATGGAGATCCCTACATTGCTACCACCCACATTGAATTGAGAACAAGAGCAATCTCAGAAAAGATTCAAACAAAAACAATCCATGCCGCATCTGCAATTACCTCACTTATTGGTGAATGCGGTTTTCATTTTTACAAGATAGGCAAGGTTGTCACCATGATGAAAGATCAGCAATCCGTTTCCAGTGTATACTATACACTTTATGATAATTTAGTGGCTGGAAATCACACCATCATAATTTTGGAATTCAATAATGATGCCAAATTTTTCTTAAACCCAAAGGATGCTTTTTCTAGCTTGCTGTTGGCAGAAAGCGGACAAAAAAGAAAGGTTATTGATAATTCGACTTTTGCTGTAGTTGCATCAAGAATAGGGGCAAAAAATCAAAAGATAACAGCAGGGGAAATTTCAAGTCTAGAAAATACGAATTTTGGAAAACCGCCACACACTATCATAATTCCAGGCAGAATGCACTTTACAGAATCTGATGCACTAAAAGTCTTAGCAAAATGTCTTGATGAGTCTTTTGATAATTCTTCAAGGATTCAAAAAATTTCAGAGCAGATGTTACAAAAGTATATTCCAAAAGCAAGAAAGGCATTAGAAGAAGTAACAAACCGTTTCAAAGATGACAAAAATCTCCAATCAGTTTTAGAAAATGCTGAACTGTATCTTGATGATGCAGAAAAATTTCAGAGTCAGGGAAAAGAAGAGCTTGCCGTTTTAAGTATAGGATATGCTGAAGGGTTGATTGATGCCTTGCGTTTTTCAAAGGGGATAGATCCTTGGGCATAGAGTTTATAGATGAAAAGAGAATAGAAGTCTTGTTTTAGTGATATAGGTGGATGCCCTAGACAAGGAGATAATATCAGCGCTGTATGTTTCCTCGATTTCAGGTGAGGATGCTATTTCAATAATTAGAAAAAAACTTCCTGTTAATCCTGATCATCTAAAAGCAAAGATAGAGTCTTTTGTAAAAAATGGAATTGTAGAATCTGACAAAAAAACACTGACAGATCTTGGCAGATCAGCAATAAGAGTAGTTCTTGCTGGCGGAGTCTTTGATATCATACATCCTGGACACATACACACTCTAAGAGCTGCCAAGGCATTAGGAAATGTGTTAATAGTTGTAATAGCGACTGATCAGACTGCACAAAAGATGAAACATAGATTGCCACTTCACAATATGGAGCTTAGACGTGACCTTGTGAATTCTCTTTTGATGGTAGATCATGCAGTGGTGGGACACGAGGGAGATATTTTCAAGACGGTAGAACTTGTGAGACCAGACATCATAGCGTTAGGATATGATCAGATCCATCAAGAAAAATTCATCACTGATGGCTGTAAGAAGATTAATGTCAATGCAAGCATAGCAAGATTACAGTCTCCTATCCCCGACATCAAAAGCTCAAAGATAGAGAGTGAATACGGTGAGTCAATTTATAGAATTTAGATTCTTTTTTCACTTTCACAGATAGGACATTTTAGGCCGTTTGTTTTAAAACCGCATTTTTTACACTTGAGTGAAATGTAACTGTTCTTTGAAGATTTTATTATTTTGTAGATTAGTGCACTTGCTATTATGACACCTAATGCAATTCCAATCCATATTAGGACCATATCAAATCATAGCACTTCGATCAATAATTAGTTTGAGATTGTGTTATTTTGAGGAGACTGGTACTCTAATAGATATTTGCGAGCCACTTGAAAGTTTTGCTGCTTTTTTGATGTTTACATGTGAGATCAATTCCAGTATAGAATCGTCATAGTGTGTTCTTTCTAAAGTTATGAGCATACCATCAACTGAGTTGTTAATCTTTGCAGGATAACATTTTACCCAACCATAAGTTCGCTTTCCATCAGAAAACCCATCAATCATTATTCCATCATGTGCGTCAAGCACGCGTTTTGCTTCAACAAACTTTTTGTCTTTTAATTTAACATTTAATGTGCCTGGAAATGGAATGTAACCAAGTTTTGATTTGAATTGTTTTGTATATCCTTTCATTGACATATAATATGCACCTTCACCCATTCCAGAAATTATGTTTCCCATAAATTCAATGTAAGATGGAGCAGACTCTAAGCTTGATTTCAAAATAGCTGATATCTTGACCATTTCTGCATGTCCTTTTGGTGTAATTCTAACTGAGAATTTTTGCCCGTTTCTGATTCGCTCGATGTATCCATCTAGTTCTAATTCCAAAAGATGTTTTGATGCAGCTTGTTGTGATCTGTGAATGTTTTTACCAAGTGATGACGTAGTAATAGAAACAAAGTTGTGTCTTGCACCTTTTGATAACAGCTCAGCAAGAGTCAGAATGTGCTGAACTTTAAGATCGGGCATTAAAGAATTAGGCTACACCGAGGTCTGTAAATGTTTTGAGAACAAGACCATCTGTGTTTTTTAGATTAGCTATTCTATGACCTATAACGCACTCTATTCCTGCTTGTTTTGCAGCATCGATGAGTCTTTGAGTTATGATACCATCGAGAACCAAGTATTTTATTCCAGAACCAGTAGAGAGTTTTCCTACAACTTCACTTACTGGCACTTTGAAGAGTTCGTTTAGACCGTCATCAAGTGCTACTGCTTCAAGTGATTCATTTAGATTTTCATAGACTTTTTTTGCCACATTTGCAATTGGTTCATCATTTGGATCTTTGAGTACAGGTTTTGCAGTTTCCTTTTTCATGTCTTCTGCAGTTTCCTTTAGTATGTCTGCAATCTGTTGTGGAGTAAGCTCTTCAACCTCAACTCCTTCTGGCGCACGATGAACTACATCGATGTTAACCATTGCCTTGAGTTCTTTTAGTATAAAGCCTCCAGCCCTATCTCCATCCAAGAATGCTACAACCTTTGATTTGGAATTGCAGAGTTCTTTTATGGATTCATCTATTCTTGCACCTTCAATTGCAAGTGCATTATCAAAACCGGCTCGTAACAAGTTTATGACATCAGCTCTTCCTTCAACCAAAATTATCCATGGAGAATCAAACACTCCAGAACCACATGCTAGTTTTTCTCTTCCAAAGGTAGTAAGTTTACCAGTACCACCTTCTGATACATCCTTTAACATCTCTTCCCCTTCACTGATTGTTTTCGTAGACCATTTCTGGACAATTGCTTTTGCCCTATCTACAATCTCTTTTTTCTTTGCAGATCTAACATCATCTATGGCTTCTAGTTTAAAGTGTGCTACAAAAGGTCCTACTTTATCGATACTTTCTATTGCTGCAGCTATTAGAGCAGCAGTAGTTATGTCTGTGCTCATAGGCAACAATGCGTCTCCATTTGTTTGATTAGACGTGGCAGTAGTGTTAACTTCTATTCGGCCGACCTTCGAAACTTTTTGGAGTTCGTTTAGGTTCATCTCTGGTCCCAACAGTCCTTCTGTCTGACCGAAAATAGCACCTATTATGTCGGCCTTTTCAACCAATCCATCGACGTCAAAGCTGAGCTTAACGTGATACTTGACAATTCCTGTAGCTGGCAATTCATAATCCTCTTAATTTTTGATCAGTTTCTTTTCCCCAAAGACGGATATAAGTGCTTATGGTGATTCCAGATTACAAATCGATCTCATTGAGGCAATTCGTACATTGAGAGATCTTCAATGTGTCTTATTTTCCCCTTAGTTATCATAGAAAGCTTTCTTTTAAAGGAAAGATCTATTCTGATGCGGTGTTCAAGTTGAGAGATTATTTTGCTTGTAAGGTATCGCCCTTTTCGATCCAAATCAAGCAAGAGTATTAGTCGTTTATACGAGTCCACTGAATCAGCAAACTTGGCAAGTCCCTTAAAACTGTGAAACTCACATATCTTGCCAGAAAACCCAAGTTTTTTCAAGGCTGCTGAATCGCGTTTTCCTTCTACAACAACCACACCGTCTTTTTTTGAGTTTAGTAAAAAAATAAAATTTCGCACGCCTTCAATTTCAGATTCAGTTATTTTCATAAAACTAGTTAACATTTCAAATATTAAGCAGTTTTTAATGACATACAAGGATGACAGATATTCTTGTATTACAAAATTCAAAATACGAGGGGCTTTCAGGCCTTGGTAGACTTTTGGAAGAAGACGGATTTGGAACAAAAATGGTATTTGCAAAGAAAGAAAATATTCCAAAACAAGATTATTCTGCAGTAATAATTCTTGGAGCTCCAGAGAGCGCAAATGATGACCTAACTTATCTTAAAAATGAAATGACCCTGATACGAGAGTACGTGGAAAAAGACATACCACTTCTTGGAATATGTTTAGGATCCCAACTTATTGCGAAGGCGTTTGGTGCCAGAGTATATCAAGGAACTAAAAAGGAGATAGGAATTTACCATGACATTGAGTTTGACAATAGATCAAAGTCAGGTCTTTTTTCAGGAATTAAAAGTCCAGCGACGGTGTTTCATTGGCACGGTGACACATTTGATCTTCCTCAAAATGCATTAAGACTAGCTCATTCAAAAGATTACCAAAACCAAGCATTACAGATAGGAAGTGCAGTAGGAGTCCAGTTTCATCTTGAGGTAGATGAAGAAACCATTAGACTGTGGCTTGAGAAATCAGAAGATGAACTGAGTCATATTTCCTACATAGACTCAGAAGAAATAGTCAGAAAGATCCCTGAATACATACAGGAAATACAAAACAATATGAAAATCTTTTATCGCAATTTCAAGGCAACGTTCAATCTTTGACAAAAGTTTAATATAATGACTGTTAGACTTTCCGATCTGGTTATGAGTTCTGTTACCAAAATCTTTGAAGAAACAATAGTTACAGATCATAAAGTAATCACAGAAGAGATGTCAAAATCTGTTTTGAAAAAATACGGAGTCAAAGTTCCTGGATATGCACTTGTAAATTCTGCTAAAGAAGCAACAAGAGCAGCAAAAAGACTAGGATATCCACTAGTCATGAAAGTAGTATCACCACAAATTCTTCATAAAACTGATGTTGGTGGAGTCAAGGTTGGATTACAAACCGAGAAGGATGTCAAGAAGGCATTTAATGATATGTACAAGAGACTTTCAAAGAAGAAAGGAGTAAATCTAAAAGGAATTTTGCTTGAGAAGATGGTTCCTCAAGGCGTGGAATTAATTGTTGGTTTACAAAATGATCCACAGTTTGGTCCAGTCATAATGGTAGGACTTGGTGGTGTACTGACTGAAATTTTCAAAGATGTTGCGTTCAGAACGCTTCCTATTACAATTGCTGATGCAAAATCAATGCTTGAAGAACTAAAGGGAGCAAAGATACTGAAAGGATATAGGGGAAGTAAACCAATCGACCAAAACATGCTTGCAAAAGCACTTGTTCAAATAAGCAAGTTTGGTGTTGACAATGCAGCATACTTTGACAGCATCGACTTTAATCCAATTGTAGTTTATCCAAAATCATACTATGTTGTAGATGCAAAAATAATTTTGAGAAAAGAAAAGAAAGAAAATGCCATATCCAAAGCGCAACCAAATGCAGAGTTTATGGAGAAATTCTTCACGCCACAATCAGTTGCTCTTGTTGGAGCTTCTGCAACTCCAGGAAAGATTGGAAACTCTGTCTTAGACAGTCTTGCAAAACATGACTACAAAGGAAAAGTATATCCGATTAATCCAAAGGCTGATGAAATTTTAGGACTAAAATGTTACCTGTCATTGGAAGCAATCCAAGAACCAATAGACCTAGTTGTTGTTTGTGTTGATCTTTCAGTTACAGCACCAGTTCTTGAATCATGTGCAAAAAAAGGAATCCACAGTGTTGTAATCGTATCAGGGGGAGGAAAGGAACTTGGCGGAGAAAGAGCAGCCATGGAAGCAGAGATAAAACGTATTTCAGAAGCAAACAAGATCAGAATAATCGGTCCAAATTGCATAGGCATGTTTAATGCAGCAAACAGACTTGACTGTGCCTTTCAAGGACAAGAAAGGATGGTACGTGCAAAACTAGGCGATATCGCATTCCTGTCACAGAGTGGCACTATGGGAATCAGTTTCCTTGAGACCGCAGACTCGTTTGGACTTTCAAAGATGGTTAGTTATGGAAACAGATCCGATGTTGATGAAGCAGACATGATATGGTATCTAGCAAGCGATCCACAGACCAAAGTAATTGCACTTTATGTGGAAGGTTTCGGAGATGGTCGCAAGTTTGTTGAAACTGCAAAACAAGTCATGGCAGAAATGCACAAACCAGTTGTCATATGGAAGAGTGGAAGGACTGCAGCTGGTGCAAAACAAGCAGCATCACACACAGGATCGCTTGGAGGTTCAAATGCAATTATCATGGGTGCATTCAAACAAGCAGGAATCATCTCAGTGGATAGTTACCAAGAGCTTGCAGGAGTGGTAAAGGTACTTTCATGGCAACCACCTGCAAAAGGAAATAGGGTAGGCCTAGTAAGCAATGGTGCAGGTCCTATGATTGGTGCTATTGATCACTTTGAAAGACTTGGACTGCAAGTTGCAAAAGTTTCAGAGTCAACTCTAGCAGAGATGAAAGCGCACTATCCACCAACATATGTTTTGGGCACTGGCAATCCCGTAGATGTAACAGGTGGAGCAAATGCAGATGACTATAGATACACAATTCAGAAATTCATGGATGATCCAAACACAGACATCATTATGCCATGGTTTGTCTTTCAAGACGATCCATTAGAAGAAACAATCATAGATTATCTTGGAGAGTTTTCGAGACAACAGAAAAAACCAATTCTTGTTGGAGGAAACGGCGGACCATATACACAGAGAGTATCTACATTGATTGAGAAGCATAAGGTTCCAGTATATGATGATATCAGAACGTGGGTTGCAGCTGCAGCTGCTATGGTCCAATGGGGAAAACACAATCCCAACAGACAAGGTTTAAGTTCTTCATAGATTGGAGTTTTGACATGTCTCTAGTCAACGTATCGAAATCGGACGGAATTTGTGTTGTAAAAATTAACAGACCAGACAAGCTTAATGCGATGAATACAGATGTTGCAAAAGAATTGATTTCAGTTTTCAACGATGCAGATAAAGATGATTCAGTTAAAGTTATCATACTTACAGGCGAGGGCGAAAAGGCATTTTCGGCAGGAGCAGACATTGAATACATGTCAAAGATATCTCCAATAGAATCAGAAACATATGCAAAGACTGGTCATCTTCTTACATCAACTGTAGAAAATGTTAGCAAGCCAACCATTGCAGCAATAAATGGATTTGCACTTGGTGGAGGTTGTGAGCTTGCACTAGCTTGTGACATTAGAATTGCTGCAGACACTGCAAAGATGGGACAGCCTGAAGTTACAATAGGAGTATGTCCAGGTTGGGGAGGAACCCAAAGACTACAAAGAATTGTTGGAATTGCAAAAGCAAAAGAATTGATCTATACTGGCAGAATGGTAAAAGCTGATGAAGCAAGATCAATTGGACTAGCAAACCAAGTTGTTGAATTGCCAAAGTTGATGGAAGAGGCTACAAACATGGCAAAGATGATAGCTCAAAATTCTGCAATGGCAGTAAGAATGTCTAAAATTGCAATAAACAAAGGTAGAAACACGGATATCGACACAGGTCTTGCTCTGGAATTGTACACTTGGGGCCTATGCTTTACGCATCCAGACAGACAAGAAAGAATGACTGCCTTTGTGAACAAGTCAAAGAAATAGGCTCTTCTTTGTAGATTGAATTCCTAGTATGTCACGTAGGAAAACCTTATTATAATTTGAAAGAGGAAAAAGCATTATCATGAGCAACACACAGTCTACAAAACTACTGACCATTACGCCAAAAGCAGCAGAAAAGATTGCTGTTTTTATGAAAGAAGAGACTGAAAAACCAGAATACCTGAGAGTTTATGTTCAGGGTGGTGGATGTTCGGGTCTTTCGTATGGCATGAGCTTTGAAAAAACAAAAGAAGAAGACGACATACTAATTGAGGAAAACGGAGTAAAGATCCTAGTTGATAGCTACAGTCAAGACTACCTCAAGGGTGCAAATGTAGATTATATTGAGAGTCTAATGGGAGCTGGATTTAAAATTAACAACCCAAACGTAACTAAGAGTTGTTCTTGCGGATCCTCTTTTAGCACTTCCTAAGTTTAGAATAATTTTTTATTTTTTATAATTTAATTCGGTTTCTTTATTTTTCCTGCTCTTCAATAACCATCAATGTCATTGTTGTATGAATGTGTTCTACTTTTCGTATCTGTTTTGTTATTATTTTTTCAAGCATAGATTGATCCTTTTCTTCTATCTTTACCACAATATCATAAAGACTGAGTACGCCAACAACTTCCTTTACGCCTTCAATTTTCTTTAAATTTCTAATCACCCACTCTTCCATCCCAGTCTCGCAGTGAATGATTACATAAGCTTGTGCCATGATTAACTATACATTTCCTTTTAGATTTAGTTTTGCAAAACTAGTCTAAGGCCAGAGGCCTCTTGCATTAAATGAATCCAATACACGACCTACTGCTAATACCATGCTACCTTTACGCAGGTCTACTTTGTGTTTTTTGGCCAAGTTGTATGTATCATTGAATCCGCGTACAATGTGTTCTTCCATCTTTTTCGCTACTTCATCAAAGGTCCAGTAATATCTCTGCAGGTTTTGAACCCATTCCAAGTATGATATACACACTCCTCCAGAGTTTGCCAATATATCTGGGATTACCATTATTCCTCTCTTGAACAAGATGTCATCTGCTTCTGGAGTTGTTGGTCCGTTTGCTGCTTCGGCAATTATTTTGCATTTTATTTTTTTGGCAATTTCTGGTGTGATCTGGTTTTCAAGTGCAGCTGGAATCAACACGTCACATGGTGTTGTAAGAAGTTGTTCTGTTGTAATCTTTTTGCTTCCTGGATAACCAACAACTGTTCCTTTCTTCTTTTTGTATTCAATAACTTTCTTGGTATCCAATCCTTTAGGATTTATTATAGAACCTTTTGAGTCACTTACTGCAATAATTCTGCCGCCCATCTTTTCTAGATATTCAGCAGCAAAGGTTCCTGCGTTACCAAATCCCTGAATCACTATATTCTCATAATGCTTCATTCCAATTTTTCTGGCAGCTTCCCTTACACAATATGCAACTCCAAGTCCAGTCGCAACATTTCTAGCTTGGGACCCACCAATTGAAAGTGGCTTGCCAGTGATAACTGCTGGTTCTCCTTGTCCATGCATTACACTATAAACGTCCATTATCTGCGCCATTTCTGTTCCAGTAGTATAGACATCAGGGGCCGGAATGTCTTTTCCCGGTCCTATTATTTCAGAAATTGCATATGCGTATCTTCTTGTCAGTCTTTCCTTTTCTCCAGCTGAGAGCTTTTTAGGATCACAAATGATTCCACCTTTTCCTCCACCAAATGGAACATCAACAATTGCACACTTCCAGGTCATCCACATTGAAAGTGCCTTTACTTCCTCAATTGTCACGTCTGGGTGATATCTGATCCCACCTTTGTGTGGCCCACGAAAATCATTGTGTTGTGATCTATATCCTGTAAATACTTTGATCTTGCCGTTGTCCATTTTTACTGGTAATGCAACGATCAGTATTTTTTTTGGCGTACCAAGCATATCATGCACTCCTGGATCAATCTTTAGAATTTTTGCAGCGTCATCAAGCTGTTTTAATGCATTCTTCCAAGGATCTATTTTTACCAAATTGTACCGATCACTGTGATCTTAATATTCTATTTAAATTTGTTGAGGAGGACTAGAATTATGTTGTATTTTCAGGATCATGACTGGCTCTTCCCATCTTTGATGCAATAATATTTCTTAATTCGTCATCACTTTTGTTTAAAAAATCAACGTCTAGTGATTTAGCGATCATTTCAAGCTTTTGTCTTTCTGTTTGAACTGGACCTTGCACGTTAATGTTGTAACCTGTAGTTGCAGTTTGAAACTCATTTTGAACCATGTTTTTTGTCTTGTTATATTCTCCAACTGCTTGACCTATCTTTTTGGATAGTTCTGGTAAACGCTTTGAACCCAGAAATAACACTATTGCCACAAAGGCGATGATGAACCATTCATTTCCCAAGATGTTAAGGGAGAAATCATGCATGACAAAATTTTATTTATTCCAAAATTAAAGTTTGGGATTCCATGCTGGTTCTAGTTCTTTTTTCTTCATAACAATTATCGATGTAACCGCTATACCTATAACGAAAAACATGAGATAAGGCATAGAATTTCCAAAGAAGTTGGCTACAATTCCAGCAACAAGAGGGCCTGCTGCCCATCCTACTCCAAATGTTGTTTCGTAAGCGCCTATTAATCCACCAGAGTGTTCCTTTTGTACCCTTTTCATTATGATTTCAAACGTCAATGGGAAATATACAGTAAAACCAAAACCCATGATCAATACTGCAACAACAAACATTTCAAATGAAAATGAATAAGCTGCAATTATCATTCCTATGGCAATAGAAAGCATTGTTGCAATAAGACTGTAAAAAGTTCTTTTTGCCAACAACCCAGAAAAACCAAGTGATGTTAATCTTGAAATTCCAAAAATAAAAAATAATAATTCTATATTTGATTCTGAAATCGATCTATCATTCATGTATGCTGGTAAAATGGTAAGAAATGTTCCAAAAGCAGAACTACAAAAAATTAACATCAATACAACAGTAGGAAATTTCAAAATTTTCTTGATAGACACAAAAGAAAATTCTGTTTTGTGTGTCGTTTTCCCATATTTTTTCAGAAGCAGTGAAGAAACAATTCCTGTCGCAATAGCAAATGTTGCATATTGGAATAGAATTCTGTACGTTACATCAGAGTGCTCTAGCAAAAATGTTCCAATTAGTGGACCTATCATCAGCCCACCAACAAAGAATCCCATAAACTTTGAGATCGATTTTACGCGAGCTTGAGGCGATGTTACTCTGGATATGATCGATTCACATGGAGGCCAGAAAAATGAATGTGCAATCCCAGTCATTGCTCTAAAGGCAGCAACTTCAGGGACAGATTGTGATATAGAAAGTAGGTAGATGGATACTGCGTCTATTGTTATTCCAAGTGAGAGGAGTAGTCCGTTATTGAACCTGTCAAGCAGCAGACCAACAAATAGCGGGATGAACATGTATGGAATAAAATTTGAAAGGCCAATCAGACCAAGGTCAAAATATGATGCGCCTATCACCTGCTTTGAAAAGACAGGAACAATTGGATTGTGCATTCCATAGGATATTCCTACGATAAGTGCAGTAGCATATACAAGAATCAGTGGTCTATTCATGTCACTTGTATGCTGCGACCATTATCGCACCACCCATCATCGCAGTATCAAATTCTACTTTAGAAAATTTTTCAAGCAATATAGCTTTAAGTTTTTTATTTTGAGGCCATAGCTTGTATGTACCATATAGAGTTGCAAATTTTAGTCCAAGCTTTCCTGCTGCTGCAAATGCAACGATAGGAAGTAATGCTCTAAGATAAAACGAAACACCCATTCTAATAAAAGGATGATCTGGTTTTCCAAGATCGACTATTACAAATCGTCCTCCTTTTTTTAGGACTCGATGAATTTCTGATATTGCAGTCCTAAGACTTATTGCATCACGTAATGAATAACCACAAATCACTGCATCAAACTTTTCATCCTGAAATGGGATGTGTTCAAAGACTCCAGATGCAAGATCAGGTGTCTTTTCAAAAAACTTTTTTGTGTTTTTTAGCATTGGTGTCAATGGATCATAAAGTGTAATTTTCAAATTATTACCGCAAAGTTTTGATGCAGTCTTTGACATATTACCAAATCCAGAACCCGCATCAAGTATTGCATTTCCTTCTTTTACTCTACCTAAAAGACCCCTTGTACGAAATTCTTCATCTTTTCCAAGTGAGATAAATGAATTTACCTTGTCATAAACGGGAATGATGTCTCTTAAAACATCAAGTACCTCGCCCCAGTAACCTCCAAGACCCATACAAAATTTAGAATTTGTGGATATTATATGTCAATCATGATTTCATTTCTGCAATAACAGAATGCACGCCTTCTTTGTATGAAGGATATACAAATTCACAGATAGTGGTAATCTTTTTGTTTGATGTCTTTACTGATGTTGTAAGCAGTTTCACAAAGTCCCCACCCATGACTGCTTTTGCCAAAAGTGCTGGAACGCTGCCAGGATGTTTTACGCCAAGCTCATCACAAACAAAATTAACAAAATCTTTGAAAATCACCGGATTGGAGTCTGTTACTACAAGTGATTGGTTTATGGCGTTTTTTTCAGCGATAGCAACAAGTGCAGAAACAACGTCATCTACATGGATAAAGCTTCGGTAATATTCTCCTCCTCCAGGAAGTTTAAAACTTCCATTCTTTAGTCTGTCAACCATAATTGATTTAAACCAACCACCGTTACCGTAGACATCACCAAGATATGCAACACTAAACTCTATTGCATTTTCTTTACAGCCAGACTCTAGAAACTTTTGTGCTTCAAGCCTTGTCTTTGCGTAGTCTGTATGTGGTTGCAGTGGAGAATTTTCATCTACTATATTTTCAGGATCACCAAAAACTCCAAGACCTGACACATATACAAGAAACTTTGCTTTTTCTTTTATCAGAGTGAATAGATTTACAGAACCATCATAGTTGACGGTTCTTGCTTTTTTCTTATCTTTTTCACCTGGCCAAGATGCAGCAAGATGGTACACCACATCATACTTCTCATCAGGAAGTACAAAATCTGGATATGTAAGATCGCCATGTACTGTCTTTACTGCAGGATTTTGAATACTTTCTGAACGGACTAGACATGTAACTGAGACTCCTCTATCAACAAGCTTTGTGACAAGCCTCGAACCAATAAAGCCTGTTGCACCAGTAACAAGTGCTTTCAATATGTCAAAATTAGATTCGTTGCTTAAAGGTTTAACCTGAGATTAGAACACAGTCAACCAAAAATTAAATCCATCATAAAACATGTCTTTGTGTAATGTACTCTTGTCCTAAATGCAAATCAAGGATGGAAATGCAAAAAACATTCAACCAAAAGATCATGTTTGGATGCTCTAGTTGTGGATTAGAAGACATTGTAGATTATAAGAAAAATACAGATGAAGCATATCTTGATTTTCTAACCAGATTTGATGATGGTAAGGTCCTGACCAAGAAAAAAATGCAGACTGCACTTGAGCAGGAAGGAATAGTGCAAAGTGAAAATGAGATAAGAAAAATGATAGGAGACGCTAAACTTGATGATCTAACAAGTTCGATTTTGTTTTCAAGAAAACACTTTGTTTCACATTTTAGGACACTGTCTGAGCCAGAACCCAATATGGGCAGCAAAGTCATGGAAGTAGGATTAGATGAAAACATTACAAGAGTTTTAGAAGAAAAAGGAATTGAGCGATTTTACAAATTCCAAGAAGATGCTATACTGGAAATAATGCGTGGAAATAATGTAGTCATTACTGCACCCACAGCATCGGGCAAAACAGAGGCGTTTGTTGTACCCATCATACAAAAAATTCTTGATGAGAATTCCAAAGGCAGAGTTTTGGCACTTTTTGTATATCCTACCAAGTCTCTCTCAAAGGATCAACTACCAAAGATAAAAGAAATCGCAGACAGGCTAGGTATAGGAGTATCTGTCTTTGACGGAGATACAAAGACGTCTGATAGACAAAAAATATTTGAAAATCCTCCACAGATAATAATCACAAATTTTGATGTGATTCATTATCATTTATGGCATAGGAGTAAGTTTGCTACTTTACTAAATACAATAAAATTTCTTGTTGTAGATGAAGCTCATGTCTATTCTGGAATATTTGGATCAAATGTGCATTATATCATCAAGAGACTAAAAAGAATATGTCAAAAGCTTCAAATCATTTCATCTTCTGCAACACTTGATAATGCGTTACCATTTTGTGAACAGCTCTTTGGTGTACAAATGAAATTAGTTTCAGGTTCTGGAAAAAAAGGCAAGACAGATTTTAGTATGCTTTTCCCATCGCTTAGAACGCAACGCGCTTTAATGGTAGATATAGTAAAAAGTCTGACGTCAAAAAAACACAAGACGCTTGTTTTTAGTAACTCGCATCTAAATTCAGAGCTTTTGGCAATGCAAGCAAGAAGACAAAAAGTGGATATCAAGGTTCACAGAGCAGGCCTTATGGCAAATTATAGAAAATCAGTTGAGAATGCGTTCAAAAATGATACTCTTATGGCAATTTCTGCAACACCAACGCTTGAACTTGGGATAGACGTAGGTGATGTGGATGGAGTAATTTCATCTACCATTCCCGTAAACAGACTAGTACAACGAATAGGAAGGGCAGCAAGAAAGGGTCAGAACGGATATGCATTTTTGGTGCTTGGAAACGACCCCATCTCACAATATTACAAAAACCATCCAGATGATTACTTTGAGGATGTGGAAAAGATCTACATTGATCCAAAAAATCCATTCGTGGAAGAATTCCAGGTTCTTGCAATGGCAGCTGATAAACCAATTGTAAAACATGAGCTAAAAGAACATTTTGAAATAATTGAAAGACATGTAGCTTCAGGAAATCTTGTCTTAATTGAAAATAGATACGTTCCAAATTATACACAGATTGAATCTTTGTTAAATGATTACAGCATCAGAGGAATTGGAAGATCAATTAACATATTTTTGAATGGAAAAAAAGTTGGTGAACGAGTCCTTCCAATTGCACTTGAAGAATTGCATGAATCAGCAGTTTATTTTCTTGCAGGAACACGTTACAAAGTAAGAGAACTTGGATATCCTGAAAAAATGTATGCAAAATTAGAATATCTTCCAAGAGATTATCCATATTATACCAAGGCACTTACAGAAGAATGGCCAACAATTGAAACGGTTTATGAAAAAAGAAAAGCAAATTGTGTCGAAGTTGCGTTTTGCAAGTTACACATACAAAAACGAGTCTATGGTTATGTCAACATTGAACTTGGCTATGAAGTCACCCAAGGACAAAGAGTGCTTTTAGAAAGACCATTAGATTATGATTTTGTCACCAAGGGGATCGTTTTCAAAGCTCCAAGACCAACAAATGAGATCAAGAAAGCAGAAAACGAAGAATATGTTGAAGCAAGTGCATATCATGCAACAGAACATGTTGTGATAGAAGGCAGCAACATGATAACATGTGGTGTCTCACAAGACCTAGGCGGCATATCTCTTGGAACATCAGGCCTCATCTTTGTCCATGATTCTGCCATAGGAGGAAGTGGTGCAAGCAAGGCACTTTATGACAGGTTGGAAAAGGCCTTTGAGCGCAGTCTACACATAGTAAAGGAATGTCCTTGTAAAAACGAGGCAGGATGCCCGCGATGTACGTTTTCTTACAGGTGCGGCAATAACAATGAATACCTCCACAAACTTGCTTCTGCTGAAGTTTTACGGAGAATAAATGATGGTGAAACAACCGAGGTTTCAGAACCTGTAGAAGGCGATAAACCTCTGGTTTAGTGATAAAAAAGAATTTTAACAATACAAATTATTAATGCCACTTTCAGATCTCTGTCATGGAAAAAATTGCAATAGTAACTGGCAGTTCAAGTGGCATTGGTTTTGAAACCGCGTTAGCTTTAGCACGAGAAGGATATTACACATATGCAACAATGCGAGATATAAAAAAAGGCAACCAGATAAAAGAAATTACAAAGAAAGAAAATTTGAAATTACAAGTAATTGAGCTTGATGTTGATAAAGACGAAACTGTTCAAGCCGCAATAAACAAAATAATGAACGAAAAAAATAGAATCGATGTTTTAGTAAATAATGCAGGTTATGGTCTCTTTGGTTGTCTAGAAGATCTTTCTATGGATGATCTAAAAGCACAGTTTGAAACGAACTTTTTTGGAGTAGTAAGAACATTACAAGCAGTTATTCCCATAATGCGTAAACAGAAATCAGGAATAATTGTAAATGTTAGTTCGGTTGCAGGCAGGATAGGATTTCCTGTTTCTCCAGCTTATATTAGCTCAAAGTTTGCACTAGAGGGCTTGAGTGAGTCAATGCGGTACGAGCTTTCTCCATTTGGAATCAATACAATAATCATAGAGCCTGGAGTAATCAAGACAAATTTCATGTCATCTACAAAAAAATCAATGAAACCAGACTCGGTCTACAAAGAGATAACAGACAAGGTTATCATGGGCATATCCATGATGGCTGAGATGGGCACTCCTCCACAAGAGGTTGCAAAAACCATTATCAAAGCAATCAAGTCTGAGAATCCTCTGCCAAGGTATACAGTGGGAAATGATGCTGCCATGTTTTTAGAAGCAAAAAAATCAAAGACCGATATAGAGTTTGAAAATTATATCAAAAAAGAGCTTTTTAGCTCCTAAAATATATCAATTCGTACTTTTTCAATAAACTGTTAACCAATAACTATTTGGATTAATCCAATCTGTCACACAGATTGCCATGCATGTGTGTGGTTAGATTGATATACACGCGCAGTCAATTTTTATCAAAGTCAACAGATTTAGGCACACTAAATTGGTGATATTTCAAAATGAAATGGAAAACTCTACAACATAATGGCATAGCTTTTCCCCCATCCTTTGAGTCAAAGGGGATAACTATCAAGATCAAGGGAGAAAAAATACCATTGAATTTGGAACAGGAGGAGATGGTCTACCAGTGGGCAAAGAAAAAAGATACACCGTATGTTCAGGACAAAGTCTTTTGTAAAAACTTCCTAGAAGACTTCGTTAAGGTTCTTCCTGCAAAATACAAAGGCATTTCACTATCTGATATTGATTTTTCTGAGGCAAATAAAGTGGTAGATAAAGAAAAAGATTCCAAATTAACATTAGATAAAGAACAAAAAAAGAAGATTGCTGCACAACGAAAAGAGATCAAAGAAAAAATGAAGGCAAAGTACGGAGTCGCAATAATTGACGGAAAACAAGTCGATGTTGCTAACTGGATGGCAGAGCCTCCTGGTCTTTTCATAGGTAGAGGTGACCATCCCCTGAGAGGAAGATGGAAACCAAGGATTACTCAAAAAGATATAACGCTAAACTTGGGAAAAGATGCCAAAGTGCCAGAAGGAGACTGGGGAAAGATAATTCATGAACAAGATTTTATGTGGCTTGCAAGCTGGGAGGACTATCTTACACAAAAACGCAAGTATGTGTGGCTTTCTGATACCTCCGATCTAAAACAAGAGCGAGACAAAATGAAGTATGATAAGGCAATAAAGCTTTCAGAGCACATTGACAAAGTATTGAGTAAGATTGTAGAAGAAATGACAGATCGTGATGAGAAAGTAAGAAGAGTTGCTACTGTATGTTATTTGATTTTTAAAACTGCGATGAGGGTAGGAGACGAAAAAGATCCTGATGAAGCAGATACTGTAGGTGCAACTACATTAAGAGTTGAACACATTAAACTGAAACCGGATGCGATAGAGTTTGATTTTCTTGGAAAAGATAGTGTAAGATGGCAAAAATCATATGCAATAAAAGGCCAAGACAAAACACTTTATGACAATCTGAAAAAGTTTACAGAAAAGAAAAAACCAGACGAACAAATTTTTCATGACATTACATCAAGACATGTGAATGAATTTCTTGGAAAGATAGTAAAGGGATTGACTGCCAAAGTCTTTAGAACTTACTTAGCAACTTCAGTAGTTACAGACTATCTCAAAAAAGTCAATGATTTGGATTCAGAGTCAGAGAATCTTAAGATTTATCATGCCAAGCTAGCAAATCTGGAGGCTGCCATTACATGCAACCACAAGAGAACCATTCCAAAGAGCTTTGAAGAGTCATTACAGAAAAAGAGAGATGCCTTAAAGAAGCTAAAAGAGACACAGGCAAAGACTGAAAAACAAAAAGAAAAACTAAAGCTTCGAGAGGAAAAAATGAAGCTTACAATAGATCTTACAGAGAAAACAAGAGACTACAACTTGGGAACTTCGCTTAGAAACTACATAGACCCACGAGTCTTCAAAGCATGGACTGATCAAGTTGGATTAGAGTGGGAGAAGCTTTACACATATGCCCTTCAAAAGAAATTTCAATGGGTTTCAAAGACAGATGTTGACTGGAAAAAAATTGCAAATGCCGAGTAAGCTACATTTAATTGCATCAAGAAGTTAGGCGAATTTGTGCCGGGGTAGCTCAGCCTGGCCTAGAGTGCCAGTCTCCTCATAAAGGGTAATACTCATAATCTGGAGGTCGTGGGTTCGAAACCCACCCCCGGTATACACAATTGTGTATGATATGACAAAAGAAGATGATAGGTCAGAGTAGTGTTACCATAATTTGTTCTGCAGAATCAGTTAAGCCTTGATTAATTTATGATCATCAAGTATTATTTTGTGTTCAATTTTATCATTCTGATTTTTGCTTACACCATAGGTCTTTTTTATGAGGTTTTTTACTAGTTCAATATCGTTTTCAAGCAACTCTTCGTATGGATCTCTGCCCACGAATTTTGCAAAAGAACTCTCTTGC
Source organism: Nitrosotalea sp. (assembly GCA_023251795.1). Taxonomy (GTDB): domain Archaea; phylum Thermoproteota; class Nitrososphaeria; order Nitrososphaerales; family Nitrosopumilaceae; genus UBA8516. The sequence continues at coordinate 50,286 of JAHEYD010000006.1, forward strand.
GTTGGAAGATCCGAGTCATTATAACTTATGAAATATTCTGCAGATACTTTTGTTGAACCTCTGTCTTTTTTATACTGTGATTTCTTGATGTGAGCAGGCAGTTTCTTTTCAATATCTATCAGATCAATCAAAGGATCACACATTCCACCGATGTAATAAGGCGAATCTACTGTAGTAAAATTGAATCCAACTTTACATCTTGCTTGCATGTGTTGTGTATACGTATGTTCAATAAGAATGGTCTTATAGTTCAGAATTTCATCGAAAAAGAATAACTTGTAGATAAAAACGACTCATCGGTCGTATATCATTAGTTCTTTTTCCTCAAGCATCGTGTGTAGGTTGTGCACTGACCTGTAAACTTCGGTTTCCTTTTTTGCGCCAGTACAAACTAATTTTCCTGATGCAAAAATCAAAATTACTGTCTTTGGATCAAGCATTCTGTGTATCAATCCAGGAAATTGTTCTGGCTCGTACATGCTTCGTGGCAGGCTTCTTGCTGCTTTCTCTAGATGAACTTTTCCACCAAGGTTTACAGAAGCTACAATGTTTTGTATTACAATGACGGGTTCGTTTTTTATCTTTATTTTGCTTTTTCGAAGTTTTTGTACCACGCTTTTGACTGCGTTTACTGACTGTTCTTCAGATTTTGCTCCAGTGCAAACCATCTTACCAGAGCTAAATATCAGTGTCGCAGTCTTTGGTGATTTTTGTCTAAATACTAATCCTGGAAACTGTTCAGGATGATACTCTGTATCAGGGAATTTTTTTGTGATATCATTGAGATCAATTCTTTGATCAACAGATGCTGAAGCTACGACATTTACTATACTTACCATTGGCTTTGTTTGAGTCATGTTTGATTCGATATCTTTCCACTATATATACTCAGTAATGTTATGTCATGCAAATTATCTAATTTTCAGATGCCATACTCCCGTATACAATAATTAATGTTAAATTAGTTCAGAGCATCACCCATTTGAGATGGAAGAGTTTGAGGAATTTGCTCTGGCATTAATGGATCAGTTGTCTATTGAAATAAACGAAGAAAAGGAAATTACTTCTACATCTTCTATTGCTACACAAGCACTGTCTTCTATAGTAAAATTTGAAGACAGCAAAGTTCTAGCTTATTCCATTTTTCCCAAGATGGCAGAAAAAGTATCAGAGTTTACAGGGATTGTTGTTTCTCCTGAAACAAAAATTGAACTTTTAGATTTAGTTGAACTCAAAAAACTAAAGGGAAGAAAGGTTTTCCCAACAAAAGATGCAGTTGAATTTGTGGATGAACTTTTCACAGCTATATCTCTTGAAAAAATAGACAAACTGGCTGAGCTTATGAAAAAAGATACGATGAGGTTCCTTGTTTATTCTACATATGCAAAATCATACATCTCCAAGATTTCCACTACATACGGGGACTATCTTGATTCTAAGATATTTTTGAATAAATTTGTTCTTGAGAGTTACCCACAGATAATTTTACACAAGAAGGGCCAGCCATACGAATCTAATTTTGATTATGTGAATTCAGGATATGCTGGTGCATTGAAGATGACAATACTTGAAGAACAAATTCACTCTATACAAACAAATCTTCAGGAGATAAACAAACAAGCAGTAAGAGATGTCAATGCAATAAATGAAGAACTTGCAAAGATAATTTTGGCTTTAGACGATACAACAGTAAACAAACTTTCTGAATATCTGCAAATACCTCCAATCCCAGAAGAATTTCCCATAGCAAGACGAGCGAATCTCTTTTTTGTGTTAAACCCAGACACGTTTATTGTTCAGGTACTAGGTCCCGACGTAATGACTTTCACCAAAGTAACAGTTGATCCAAAAATTTCTGAAATGATTCCACAATTACTAGACATATATCAAAGATGGTTAAAGCCAATACAGATTCATCATGCAGCGTTCACAACAATGGAAGGCATGGCAGAATTTGCGGTACAAAATATTCTAAAAGATGACAAAGACTTTCAAAACTATCTTGTTACATTTGCCAATACCGATATCACCACATATCAAGTAAGAAAAAGCATGGGAAAGGACTTTACAGAAGCAGTATTTGCAAAACTTGGTAAGAATACCTATCGCACTCTAATTGAAAACCCACCAACTACAAGAGAGCTAAAAAATCCTGAGATTTATCTACAAAGGCTATGAGTCAAGATTTTGATCCATTTGTTGCAGAACTAGTTTCATATGTCTCAGATCCCAGACATTCACTTGTAGAAAAGTGTCTCAAGATTGCACAGACTTTTGGATACCCCAATTTGAGCATAACAGAATACGTAGATAAATTGAACTTGATGGGCAAGACATTACGGAATTTGGTATCAGGTGTGAAAAATCCGACATACCTTATTTCTATACTAAATGAGTACATGTTTGACACGCTGGAATTTTCTGGAAATAATGATGATTTCTATAATCCAAACAATAATCTCCTAAATGTAGTAATTGACAGAAAGGTTGGCATTCCAATAACATTATCTATAATCTATATCGAGCTTGCCAAACACATAGGACTTGATTTGCGTCCTGTAGGTTTTCCAAGTCATTTTCTTGTAAAACATACCGAAGAAATGATTATTGATCCGTTTGGAGGTGGCAGGTTACTTACAATAGATGACCTTCATGAGATCCTTAACCAAAGTTATGGTGGAGGAGTAGAGTTTGTACCACAGTTTTTAGATGAAATTGAGCCTGAAAAAATTTTGATACGCATATCTAGAAATCTCAAAAACTCCTATACCGAGTCGTTTAATTATCAAATGGCAATGCGATGCATCAATTTTATCCTCAATATAGAACCAAATGCTGCAGAGGAAGTAAGAGACAGGGGAATCTTAGAAGCAAGATTACTTCATTATGATCTTGCACTGGAATCACTAAACAAATACTTGGAGCTATCACCAGAAGCAGATGATGTTGATGGAGTACTAGATTTGATAAAAAGTATCAAAGAGAGAACTAGTCAATAATTGACGCAATGTCCTTTCCGTGTTTTATTTGTGATACCTCATGACGAGCTATCTTGTTTCGTATAGCACCTTTTATGACATCAAGTTCATTTTTTAAAGTGGCAATCTCGTCTTCTAGTCTTGCAACTCGCTCATAAATCGATTCTTCGTTTTCGGCGCTCATACGGATATAGAGCACAAAAATGACCTTAAAAATTTATGGGTCATTTTTTTGAGTCTAGTCAGTTTTTATTCTATAGTGTAAATTCAGAGTTGCAAGCTTGGCACTTGCCTTTTTCAACGCCAGTTGCACCTATAATCAAAATCTTGCCAATTGTTCCACATTTTGGACACAGGCCAGTAGTTACATTTCTTGGTGAACTTGGTTTTACTTTTACTGTCTTCCTTCGCACCATTATTCCACAATTCCAAAGTCGGATTATTAAGTCTAAGCGTTTGGGTTTTCAAAAAGCGCGGGGAGTGGGATTCGAACCCACGGGTCCTTGCGGACATGGGATTAGCAATCCCACGCCCTACCAGGCTAGGCGACCCCCGCACAAGGTGCTGAAATTTACAACTGTTAATTAATCTAGCTTGATTATCTAAAATGAGTATTAAATTACCTAAAAATCATCAAGTGCATTTTTAAAATTATTAACACAAATTGGAAGGCAGTGTCGTTAACAGTTCATTTTTTAGATTAATCTCAGAGTTTTCCTAATTTTGAAATACTACGATGCAGTCTTACTGCAAATAAGACCAGTGCGACAGTCAGCGAATAAATGGTAATGGTACATAGGAGAATCAATTTTTACTTTAATCTTAATTCATAAAGGAAAATTACTCTCATCTGACAATACATTTAATCTCTCTTTAGATACAGCAAGTATGATTATGGTCTTAATCTGACAATTCTGTAGATGATTTTTGCGTGATTGGCGATCGTACTCATGGTTAGATAGAGAAGATGTTTGTTGCCAATTGGCATAGTTACGCGTTTAATTTTTGCATATTCTGCCAATACATATTTTCCCTTGCCAATCTTACGTGATAACTTGCTTCGTATCTTCCAAGCCGTCACTGCCAATCTTAATGATTTTCGACTTTCCGAGGGTGTCAATAGATTCTTCACTCCTTTTCTGTGACCGCTGTACTTTACCCTACCATTTGTGTCACAAATCGTAGCAAAACGAATTGCTGGACTCATGTTCATAATTTTTTTGTGCAGACTCTGATAGTCCATGAAAAGATATGATATTAGATTGATAATAAAGTTTCTTAGTTAAACTCCTGATTTTCAACCGTGCACACTAATTATGATCTGGTTTCATCAAAATCTTGCCAAATGATATATTCAATATTGGTACGTCTTGAACAGTAGTAACCGGAGGATTTTGTTTACCACAATTGTAGAGTTGGTTAGTGTAAAGTAGGAATGAAAAGATAATCAAAATCCTTATTTGTTTTTGATGCCTAATTAAATATGATGGACGTTGATGATTATGATGCCCTTGAAAAAATAACCTCTCTAATTAAAAAAGATAGTACCTTCGAGGAAAAATTATTAAAGTTTCGCCTTTCAACAATTGACAAGTATCATTATGAATTAGGATTTTACTCTTGGGAATTATCTGAAAAAATGAAGGATCTTTTCAGATACCTCGATGAAACCAAATTACGTCAGGTAAAATTTCTTTTTAAAGAATTGCCTCTAGTATGAGTCAAACCTACACAAACCTGATAGTTTTTCTATTACTCATGATCAAGTTTTTGAATTAGATGAACTTAAGAATATATAACATGGAAATCCAATATGCGTCAAAAAATGACCTAATTTCTGTTATAGAAAATGAGGCCAAAATGAAAGTAGATGGTTTTGTTGAAGAAGCAATGAGTACGGCAGAAGAGATTCATTCAAGAGTAAAAAGAGAAGATGGCAAATCACCTTTCTTAGAGACCCACATTTGGCCAGTAACTATTGATGTAATCAAGCATTATTTGTCTTCAAACAAACTATTGACGACTTTACAGATAGTATCTTCCATTTTGCATGATGTAATGGAAGACGATGAAAAGATCTTGGATATGTATGCAGCAAAGTCATATGGATTTGATGCATACTTTGTTCACAGATTTGGTGACTATGTATACAATGTTGCTACAACTTTGAAAGTAAAGCCACTTAGTCTTTTTGAAGGTAAAACAGAACAAGAATGTCAAGAAGAAAGATTTCGTCAATATTGCAATACTCTTTCAAAATCAGCATATGATGTAAGGGTGATAAAACTTGCGGACAGATTAAACAACATGAAATTTATCAGCAAAGTTCCATATCATGAAAAAGTAAAACGATACATTCGAGAAGCCGAAGACTTCTACATTGCATTTACATTAGCTCCTCCAAGAATGGATGATTTTTACACAAAAATAAGACAAGTATATGATGAGCTTAGAAATCTAAGTGAGAAAAAAGATGAAATCGTATTAGAAAGTACTAACTAACATCTATTTTTTATCAAATTATCCGTATTGGTATACTACGCCCTTTTCTCCACGAGGATGTTTCCAATCGGTTTCCTGAGAACAGGTGCCACATTCAATACAACCCTCGTGTTGCAACATAACCTGCTGGTTTTCTAGGCTATAGCATTTTGTGGGACATAGTGTGATTATTTTTTTCAAAAATTCACTTTGTGGATTTGTTACCTTAATGTGAGAATTGTTATCATCGTTAAAGTTGAGTTTTGCAACCCTGTCAGCTATTGAAGGTATGCTGGGGGTATAGGTTGGTTGTATGGTTTTTCCTAGTCTCTTTGCTATTTCAATTGGTACCTTAACATAGGTATCCTCAGATTCTACCATTGGAAGTAACCTTTCATATCCAAGAATGTTTGCAAACTTGACGGCCACGCTTCGGAATGTATCACTTGACATCAGTTTTAAAACTGCACCATATCGTGTACTGATTATATCACTTGGAATATCTTTTGTAGCATCTAAGAAGATTTTCAGGTAATCCTTGTCAATTTGCTTCATGTCTCTGGTATAGGGGCTCTCATCAACAGAAGTCGCATAATATTCTCCAAGATAATTTGGGTCAAAGTTGTTTTTATCAAGCGCCCTTGCTACTGCTTCAGCTGCCCTAAATGCATCGTCAATTCCAATGTTGAGGCCTTCGATTCTAGGTCCAACAAAAACTCCTCTTCCTGCAGCATCGCCAATAAATAAGATGTTTTTGTTGTATGGTTTTAACATACGGCATCTTTTTCCATCTGGTACAAGTTTGGCGCTGTATTCTACTTCTACATAGTCGGTAACAAAACTTACATCGTACTTTTGTGTTAATTGATTATGGATTGAATCTAGTTGTTCTTTTATTTCATCAACTGATTGGTATTTGCCACTTTTTAGAAGATCATTTTTTCCTTTTTGTGACAGATAAGCCTCTCTTAGCTCACGCCATGATTTGATTAGTTTTGTTATGGCAAATCGATTGCGAATCTGTTCTTCTTGTGGAAGGTTTTTGTCAATTTTTCCTCTTGTTGGCACCTCGTCTTTGATAAACTCACTAATCATCGGATTTTTCAATAATGAATTTACAAGAGTATATGGCTCAGTTGGATTTGCCAACAATGAATCAAAATGATATACAGCACCAATAGACAAGGTGTCCTTGTTGGTATAAAGAAAACCTCCCCCTATGTGATTTAGTGTAATATCTCCTGCAAAAAGATGTGCTATACCTTCATCTGGGATCAAATTGAATCTGGTATTGATTACATCTTCTGGGAGTTTTACGACTACTTTGACCCCTTGGTATAGTTGTTCTGGAGTAAACTTTGGTCTTGCGCCACTAATTTGGGCAACTTCGGAATTTACACCGTCAGCTGCTATTATTGCCTTTACCTCAAATTCTTCAAGCTCGTCGGTTCGAATTATTGTCCTATCATTTTTCTCATCCCACTCAATTGAGTTCACACGAACACCCGAAATAATTCCCCCTCCAAATCTTTGTGCACTTTCGGCCGCTTGCTCGGCAAACCAGCCATTTAGCTTGTTCATCAAAACCGAGTATCCAAAGTTAGATTCGTATTCATGGGCTGCCGTCAAGTCTATAGAATAGACTTTGTCTTTTGAGGTTGAATGAAGAATATATTTTGTAATTTTTCTCTCAAATGGGGCTTCGCTTAGAAAAATGTCTCCATATACATCTTCTACGTTGTGGACATGACCTTTTTTTGGTCTCTTTGAGTAAAGAATTCCTCCCGAAACATTTTTTGAGCCAATTTTGTTGCCAGCCTCAAGTAAAACTGCTTGTTTTCCCAGATTTGACAGTTGTTTTAGTGCAGCCAAACCCGCTGAACCTCCACCAATTATTGCAACATCATATTTTTCCAATCAATTACACCGCTTAGGCATTTACCGCCAGTGATTGTTGTTTTATCTCTTCAACTAATTTTGGAATCACGTCTTCCATTCGTCCTTTGATAAAAACATCACATTCATCTTTAATTGGGGAATTTTCATCAGGATTAATTGCAACAATAAATCTAGAGTCTTGCATTCCTACTACATGTTGCATTGCGCCACTTATTCCAACTGCTACATACAACATTGGACTAATTCTTCTGCCGCTTGTTCCAATTACTCTGTCTGAAATCATGTATTTTGATGAAACATTTTCACTTACAACAAAAGGTTTTTTGGATATTGGTAAAGATACACCAATTTCTGCATTTAGCGTCTTTGCAAGTTGTTCTACTAGTTTTATGTTTTGTTCTGGTGCATCCTTTATTCCCCTACCAAAACTTACAACTGTCTTGTAGCTGTCAAAATCAACCCCACTTCTGATAACTTGACGGCTCAGGATCTTTACTCTAAGATCATTTTGATCAAATGTTGGCATGTATTCTATGATTGGCCCTTTTCGCCCTTTGTCTGGCGCTATTGGCTCAAAAACACCTGGAATGATACTGCATGATTGTGGATGATAATCTCTTTCTATTTGTGGGTTTTTGTTGTCTAGACAAAGAATTGTTGTCCATAGAAATCCTGAAAAATCTGGCCTGTACATCTCCAAAGTTTTTTCATAAGTTACTGGTTTTCCATCAGTTTTGTGTTGATGCGTTATCTTTAGGTCACTGATTTCAAGTTTGTTAATGTCAGAGGCAAGACCTGAATCTAACGCTACCAAGACTGTTGAGGAAAGATGCCTTCCTATGCTGTCAGCTGCAAAAAACATATACCGTGGTTTTTTAAATTTTGAGCTTGGCGAGATTTGAGCAGATAGTTTTTCGTCTTGGGCAATTTGGGAAATAGTTTTTGTGTATATGTTGTTCCGGTAATTTTTAAGCTCATGACTGTCTGCATAAACTATCACATCTGCGCCATATTCGATTAAGGTATTACAAATTTCTTTGATGTTATGACCTAAAAGAATTGCCACAACCTTTTCATTTGATTGGTATTTTTTGTTAAACGAATCAATTAGTCTCCTTGCCTCTCCAAGCATTTCCAAGCTTACTGGTACAATCTTGTCATCTTGTACTTCGATTACAACGTATAGATGCTGATAGTTATTATCGCTCACTTAATCACCATTGCAGACAATGCCTCTTTCATTTTAGCAACAGCCTTGCGTAAATCTTCTTGATTTGAACCATCTAAAATCTCAGCCTGACGTGTTGCTTTTCCTTTTGGTATGCGTTCTACTTTGTAAACAATAGTTGGTGAGCCAAGCAAGCCAACAAATTTTAGATCAACTCCAAGTTGTTGCGCATTAAACACTTTGAGATAATGTTTGTAGTTATCAGATCTGATTTTTGCTTCTTTTTTATACTTTTCCAAAGATAATCTTTGTAAAACAGTGTTAAAGTTTGCTTTATACGCTGGATCAACTGAAATGAAAACAGGGAGGGGTGCTTCAATCTCTTCTACTATATCATTAAAGCCTTGCAAACTAACCATTCGTTTTGCTATAACGGTTCTTTCTTTCAAATCAACCTTGTAATCTATTACATTTCCAAGAAAAGTAAAGCCAAGCTTCCAAGCTGTTTGCGGTCCTGTTTGTCCTGTTTCACCATCAGATGCTCTATGTCCTGCAAAAACAATGTCTATTTTTCCTTGCATTTTCTCTATACCCGTTTTCAAGACTTCGGCGGTTGCCAGAGTATCAGCTCCCGCAAAAATTCTATCGCTGTATAAATGAAGCTCTTCTGCATCACAAATTCTCTGAGCCATTTGAAGAGATGAATCTGCAATAGGAGGGCCCATTGTCCCAATAGAAATTTTTGCATCATACATCACTTTTGAGTAAAATGCAGCATGAGCTGCTATTGCGCTATGTGGTCCTAAGGTGTTTTTAGTTTCTGCTCTATTAAGTGTGCCATCAGGATTATAGCTAACGTTTCCTTCTGAAAAGTCTGGTTCTAATTTTATAACTATCGCAACATTAAGATCTGACATTTTATCTTCCAGCTTTTTTTACAATTAAGTACAATTATAATCTCTGCTTTTGAGGTTTTTTATATATTTTTGTAAAAAGATCGAGGTTATGGATGTTAGGGCATAACTCTACAATTTTCAAATTGCTAACCATCTCACTAATATTCCATAATTTTTCTTTACAACACGATCGCTTATCGGAAAAGTATCAATAATTTCATCTATTCTGTCATGATGAAGCAATAAACAGGCAAGATAGATTGCACCAGCTGCCAACCCAACTGGATTTTTAGATAATGAGTTTTGATTATGGTATGCTTCTTTTAGAACTAGTAATGCTAGTTTTTGGATATTTTTGCCAATTCTAGCTTTACTAGATAGGAATGCTATGTTTTTCATTGTTTCTGAAAAAATTTCATCAAAACAAAGATCCTCCCCAACATTACCCGTCACTAAATTAATCTTTATAGCACAATCGTAGCAATAATGTTTTTTTGCAGAAGTTGATGCGACTATATCATTTTCGTAGAAAGTTTTCTCACATTTGTCGCACTGGTCATTTCCTTTCTTTCTAAGTTGAAGTAGGATGGGTTTTGATAACTTGTAGGTATTTCGTTGTTTTGACAATATTATATCATCTGTTTTTATAGGTGATATAAGGCTTGACATTAGAAACCAATCATTACCAACCATTACCAATAGCTATATATATCCAGACCAATAGAAGGAACCTATGAGCAAACCAACAAGCCCAA
>JAHEYD010000002.1 GCA_023251795.1 Nitrosotalea sp.
AAAAGAAAGAGATAAAGAGGGGCATAAACTTGCAGATGAACTTGATAAAGAAATTGCACGTCTAGACCAGGAAGAAAAAGACAAAAAAGAAGAAAGATCGCAAGAAGCAAATAAAACAGCAGATCAAATAGATGAGTTAATTAAAGAACTAGACAATAAAGATTTATCAGATGATGAAAATAAGCATAAACTAGAGTTAGAAAACGATTTATCTGATGCTGAAAAAAAATATAAGGATGCGCTAGATTCTAATAATGAACAGCAAATTAAGACAACCTTGGAAGATCTCATGATAGAAATAGAAAACTTAAAAGATTTCAATGATGAATTGAGCAAGCAAGACCAGGATAAACAAGATTCTTCCAGCAATGATAAGATTGAGAAAATAATCAATGATGTAGATGATGCGGAAAATGCCTTAGATGAAGCAAGAAGCAGTGGAGATCAAAAGCAGATTGATCAAGAAGAAAAAAATCTAGAAGAAGCTAGGGACGCTTATCAAAAACTGCGCGATGAAGCAGAAAAAGATAGAGACAATAGTCTTAAAAAAGATAAAATACGAAGAAGCAGAAAATGAGCTTTTAGATGCTGCAAATAAGCATTTAAAACAACTTCAAGAAATAGAAAGAAAGAAAAAAATACTTCCCGGACAAGTATAAAAAATTCTTTCTTAGGAATACTTAGGATATTATGGAAAATGCGAATCTTGAAAATATCCCAGGATATCAAGTACTAAAAAGTGGAATCTATGCTCCAGTACAGATTAAAGCTGATGCCATATCTGACCTAAGAAATCCTTCTGCCTGGCTTCATAACTGGTCATATAGTGGTGTAACACACTCGGGAGTAAATGTCTCTCATCATTCCGTAATGGGACTCTCTACCTATTATGCTTGTATCCGGGCAATCAGCGAAGACCTTGGCAAGACACCTATGATTGTATTTAAGCGTAGCAGTGAGACTGCCAAGGACAGGGCTCCAGGGCATAAATACTATCAGATGCTGCATGATTTTCCGAATGAAGAAATGGAATCACTGACATTCCGAGAAACACTAACATCTCATGCGCTCGCCTGGGGCAATGGATACGCAGAGATTGCAAGAGATGCAAGAGGTGAGGCTATTGCGTTATACCCAATTCATCCTAGCCGGGTAGTCATCCGCCGTGATGAAAACGGTAAGATTGTGTATGATGTATTTGGCACAGACATGATTCAGGGCCAATCAATCTCTCGGGTAGATCGCCTGCGTGCAGAAAATATGCTACACATTCGTGGGCTAGGCGCAGAAGGCTTATATGGCTATTCTATTTTACAAGTAGCACGGGAGAGCCTTGGACTGTCAATCGCCGCACAAACCTATGGAGCTGCTTTTTTTGCAAATGGTGCGCATATAAGTGGAGTGCTTGAACATCCAGGGAATCTGACTGATATAGCACTTACGCATTTACGAGATTCTTGGCAGGAGCTATATTCTGGGGCTAATAATTCAGGCAAGCCAGCTATCTTAGAAGAAGGCATGAAGTATACGAAAATTGGTATCCCTCCAGATGAAGCCCAGTATTTAGAGACACGCAATTTTCAAGTGCGAGAAGTTGCCAGATGGTTCCGAATGCCTTTGCATAAAGTACAGGACTTGGCCGATGCAAGCTTCAACAATATTGAGCATCAATCACTAGACTATCTTACGGACACGCTTACCCCATGGATTGTACGATGGGAACAGCAAATCAAGCGTAAGCTCTTTCATGATGACCCTGAACATTTTGCTGAGTTCTTCTTGTTGGGTCTCTTGCGTAGTGACACGCGATCCCGTAGCAACTTCTATCGCGTCATGCTTAGTCTTGGAGCATTAAGTCCCAATGAAATACGTTCAGCAGAAAACATGAATCCTATTGGCCCTGAAGGCGATCTGTACTATATTGCATCCAATAATCTTACACCGATTAACACAGTATTGCAGCAGACAGAACCAGCTCCACCTGATACCACACTCCTCCCTCGGCAGGTTCCTAATATACCAACGGCTCCATTACCGACACAAAGGAATGGAGCACATAAGGAGTAGCTATGCATCACTTTCAAACTACACTAGGCACAGAAACAGTTGTTGCGGCCCCAAAGCCAGGAGAGCTTCTTGCTGGGAATCCTATTGGAACATGGGCACCAGTAGAGGCTAATGATTCTAGCGAAATTAAGGTGCTTGCTCAAAAATCCAATGAAGCTCCTGCATGGGTTAACCTCCTGGCTATTCCTGAATACAACATGGCATTTCAACATGCTTCTATTGATGATCCAAAAGCATCAGATTTTGGAATTCCAGCGGTCATGGAATTGCAGATGCTCGTACTGCAAATTCTTGAAACTCTCAGGGAAGCACAGCTTATTGCTAAAGAGTAGGCCATGCCAGATAATTTTTATCACAATTTCCTCTCAGAAGGTAATGTTGAGGTTGAGGTCCCTAGCGCAGGAGATAGCTTGCAAGCTAATCTCGTTGGGCGGTGGTATCCTCTCAAGTCTGTCATAACTCTCCCTGATATAGCAATGATAGCGCTTGATGCTTCGAGTGGCTGGATTTTTAGCCTACGCGCAACAGGCAATCAATTGATAGGAGTACCGCATAACCCTATCTCTGGAAGGCGCATCATTATTATGCACACTGCGCTAAATGCCGAGCGCCAGTTATCGCTAAGTGGCAGCCCAGGAGGCTTCCGGTTTGGCAGTGATGTGACAGGACTAACTCCTACGGCAAATATGAAGACTGACTACATTGGCGCTATTTACAATGCACTTGCCAATTATTGGGATGTGGTAAGTGTTGTTAAAGGATATTAAAAAGAAAGGCCTTCTATGACAAAACAAGAATTTCTCGATAATCTCGCTAAGCGTGTGAATGCCGTATCCACACCTATTCTAGATCAAGCCAATGTGTTTGACGACAACCTCTATCATGTGAGTGTCCGAAAAATTCTAGGGGATGTGGTCAGCTATGAAAATATCCGGTTCGTCGTGATTGATGAAGGCGAACCAGCAGAGTCAACTCTCTTTCTCGAAACCAATCTTATTGTTTTTGACAATGTACATGAAAACAAAGAGTTGCGTGATAAACTATACCCAACGGTCCCTGCTGTAGCAAAACCTATTGAGGAAATTCCTAACAAGCCTTAGCCGTATCCTGGAGAATTTTCCATGTTGACGATTGAGGAGTGTGCGTTACTTTCGGATCATGCTGTTGAGTTTGAGACTCTCTACGCAGAGGTGCTTGATACCGCACAAGCGCTGCCTGATGATGTGCTGTTCTGCGAAGTCGGGACACGTGAGGGTGGATCAGCTCTACTAGCGCTTAGAGCGATTTTAGAGAGCGGAGTACCGCAACGAATCCTCCTCACAATTGATCCCTATGGCGGAAAGCCATTTTGTAACACGAATGGCAATTATGGTGGTATCTATCAGGATGATATGTACCAGAGAATGATGAGCCGTCTATCTCAATATGCTCTAGAAAACAGGCTGAATCACGTCCATTATAAAATGACCAGCGCCGATTTTATGGCAACGTTTGAGTCAGTCCATCTCTGGAATGATGAGTCTATTCTGCGCCAGAGATTTGGTTATGTCTATTTGGATGGTGAACATAATTCTGAGACAGTGGGACAGGAAATTGCCTGGTTTTTACCCCGCCTCGTTGATGGTGGTCTACTTGTGATCGATGATATCGAAAACATTACTTGTACTCAGGACGTAGGTATTCAGTATATCATGGCACAGAGTACTATTAGGAGTAATGTGGCGTTCTATCGCAAGCCTTTATCTGCAGAGGCAATGAAACGGAAGCGTCTTGTCATGACGATTGCTATTGGTCCACTTTATTCTGCAATAGCTGAGGTAACGCATTCCTCGATTCGAGCCTATGCTGAGCGTATTGAGGCTGACTTTCTCTGTGTTGATAGACCCATGATTGCCCAGACAACTCCACATTGGGAGAAATGCCAGATTGCTACACTCCTACAACAGTATGACCGTGTACTCTACTTAGACACAGATCTCATTATCCGAGAGGACTGTCCCGATTTATTCACTGTGGTTCCAGAAACACATCTTGGCATGTTCAACGAGGCTCCATTCACCTATCGCTCGCGGGAACTCCTTATTGATACCTGTCGTGCATACGGTGCTACACTTCCTGAATGGGATGGAGGCTACTATAACTCTGGAGTTATAGTAGCCTCGCAGCGACATGCAACGCTTTTTCAAAAGCCGAGTCATGAAGAATGCAACTTTTATGAGCAAACATGGCTCAATATGCGGATTGCTCAGCACCAAACACGAATGCTCTCTTTGTCCTATCACTATAACCGTATGAGCTGCATGGACGCACTTGTCGGGCAGCATCGCCTGGCATCCTACCTGGTGCACTATGCGGGCTGTCCTCAGCCTGCCATGCTCCTGTCTTTGATTCCTCAGGACCTTCAGCGTTGGAAAGAGGATGCGCCGGCGTACTACTACCCGCACCATATTCACATCGTAGTTGGGGGTGGACTGGGGGACCAGGTTAACGCCGAGCCTGCCATACGCTACCTGGCAGCACAGGTCTACCCTGGTGCCGACATCCGCGTCTCGACCCACTGGCCAGAACTGTTTGGACATCTGGGCCTGCCTGTCTACCACCATGGCACATTTGTGCCAGAGCCTGATACCCCCTACCATCAGCGGCTGACGTTGCCAGACCCCACAACCCTGACCTGGTCAGTGGTGTCGAATCTGCTCTGTCACACGGTGGATTATTGCGCGATAGCGTTGCTCAGGCGTACCCTACCGATGGACGACAAGCAGGTACGGCTACCTGTTGATCCAGTGGCAGTCTCTACGCTGTGGGAGCGCCTTGCACTCGTACACCTGGTACCACCGATGGACCTTGCTGGTGTCGTCGTGGTGCATGCTGGGCGACACTGGGAAACAAAAACGTTTCCGCTGCCCTGGTGGCAAGCGGTCGTTGACGGCCTGGCGGCTGCCGGGTACCGTGTTTGTCTGATCGGGAAAAACGAGGATGAGCCTGCCGACAAGCGCGGCTACGTGCCTGTCGGCTGCCCTGAAGGCGGGATCGACCTGCGAGACAGCTTACCTCTGGCCGAATTGATAGCGCTCCTGGCTCAGGCGCCACTCCTCGTCTCCAACGACTCCGCGCCGGTGCATATTGCGGGGGCGTTTGACAACCATATTATCCTCATCCCCTCCTGCAAGCACCCGGAGCACGTCCTGCCCTATAGGCATGGCTCGGTCTGGTGGAAGGCAAAAGCGCTGTACACGCGGCTCTGCCTGGACGACGTGAGCAGCCAGCCAACAGCGGTAGAGGGGACGACTGCTGAGAAGCTACGCTCTCTCTGGGAGTCCTATCTGCCAGAGGCTACTGAGGTTGTGGCTACGGCGCGGGAGGTGCTTAGTGGCTGATCTATTGGCCTGGACCTGGGGACTAGGGACAAGCGGCCAACTGGGCGATAATACGGCAACTACTAAATCTTCTCCAGTCGCGGTTATTGGCGCGCATAGTTTTTTGCAGGTAGCTACTGGAACAACTCACGCCCTTGCACTCAAAGCAGATGGGAGCGTCTGGACCTGGGGATTAGGAACGAGTGGCCAACTGGGCGATAATACCGCAACTACTAAATCTTCTCCAGTCGCAGTAGTTGGCGCTCATAGTTTTTTTCAGATTGCTGGGAGTAATGCTTGCTCCATCTCACTCAAAGCAGATGGAGTGGCCTGGACCTGGGGATTAGGAACGAGTGGCCAATTGGGCGATAATACTCTAACCAGTAAATCCTCTCCGGTATCGGTAGTTGGCGCTCATAGTTTTTTGCAGGTGGCTGCGGGAGATATTCACGCCCTTGGACTCAAAGTAGATGGGAGTGCCTGGGCATGGGGCAACGGTGCTAATGGACGGCTGGGCGATAATACGACAACTACTAAATCTTCTCCAGTCGCAGTAGTTGGCGCTCATAGTTTTTTGCAGGTGGCTGCGGGAAATGCTTTCTCCGTTGCACTCAAAGCAGATGGGAGCGTCTGGACCTGGGGAATAGGGACAAGCGGACAACTGGGCGATAATACGGCAACTACTAAATCTTCTCCAGTCGCAGTAGTTGGCGCTCATAGTTTTTTGCAGGTGGCTGCGGGAAATACTCATGTTACCGCACTCAAAGCAGATGGAAGCACATGGTCATGGGGCAGCGGCGCTAATGGCCAACTAGGTGACAATACGACAACCAATAAATCCTCTCCGGTCACAGTGGTTGGGACTCATAGTTTTTTGCAGGTGGCGGTGGGTGCTGCTCATGTCCTTGGGCTCAAAGCCGATGGAGTGGCCTGGACCTGGGGATTAGCCACAAGTGGCCAACTAGGTGACAATACTCTAACCAATAAATCCTCTCCGGTATCGGTGGTTGGAAACTTTCAGTGGAATGCTGCCCAGAGCGGAATTGGTGGGACTACGTCTATAAGTCTTGAGATGTTAACAAATATCTCCTTTTGGGAAACGCGTACCTCATCCTACCAAGCCGCCCAGTCAAGCTACAGCTTCCTCGTTTCCAGCTATGGCCAGAATAGGTACCTAGTGGTCGGGGTATCCATACTCTCCGTAGCAGGCTCCTCAGTGAGCAGTATCACCTATGCCGGGGTGGCCCTGACACTGCTGGGTACTCAGGCCTCCGTGACAGGCGCGGATCGTGTCGAGCTATGGGGGCTGATTGCTCCGCTACCAGGGTCGCACCTGGTGACTGTAACACTGTCGGCGAGTCTGAATAGTGTAGCCCATGCAGTGTGTGTCAACGGCGTGCATCAGACTACGCCTACTGAATCGTTTAACTCGGCGCAGGCAACCAATGTTGGTGCGGCAGATGCAACCGTTAATGTGACGACAGTGGCAGACAATGATTGGCTAGTTGACGTTGTCGGGACTACTGATACCGCAATTACTGTGGGCACAGGGCAACTCCAGCGCCAAAATATTACCGGGGCATCAGGATCTGGTGCTCTCTCGACAAAGGCGGATATTACGCCTGCAGGGGCGGCTACCATGTACTGGACTAATGTGGGTGCACTAGAAACATGGGCGATTGCGGCAATTGCATTACGACCAACTAATGCAGTTGCATCATTTTTTGGTGGTGATGAAGAAGCGCTATGGTATATCATAAAAGAATGATACACATTTATGGACTTACTACCTGATTGTAGAGCACATAAGCACAAAAATCAATCTCTTGGGATCCGTGGATTATGGGAGCCAGTCTTCTGTGCTAACTGCGGCGCTGATGGAGGGATTGTTCCTACTGAAGGTATGACTTTTCTTTTTTACTTATGCAATTCATGTGCTGAATCATATGGGCAGATTGCTGGTACAATGCAGATGCCAGACGAAATCTTTTATGAAAAGCTAGCACATGAACAGCTTGCAAGATATGGGAGATATTTAACACTTGAAGAGTGGGGAAAAGTCAGTGAAGATATATCACATCCATTATGGGTGTTAATTAAAGAACAACCAGCTTAGAGAGGGCTAGATTATGCCTTTCATTTATGGTGTAGAAGGCGCGCCAGCAACCCCTTATGCCACGCATGGTACTCCTAATACTGAAGACCCTACTTTAGTTCTACGACAGGCAACGCGAGGCTTTGATTTGCAATCCATACTTATTCATGGGCGAGGTGCATCACTTACCGCACTAACTGGTATTGGCTATCGAGTTCGACGCTGGACAACGGCAGGTAGTGGTGGTACAGCGGTCACCCCATCGCCACGGCGTATTGGCACAACGGCAAGTACGACTGCTGCAGACAAAGTGACAGCCATTACTGCCGGCACAGTCTCTGGTGCCTATCAGCTAGGAATTGGCTGTGGTGCTGCTGGGCCTGGTGGATGGATAGCGCCCAATGCTGACTCTATGATTCATGTCGAAGGTGGAAGCTCAGACGAGCTGGACATCAATAGTGTCTGTGGCGTGGCAAGTATGCTCCATCATGTAAGCGCTGAGATTGTCGAGTAAGCAAAAGCAGGTGCTTCTCTAAGACAGAAGTAGGCGCATAACTATGATTCTAGTTATACAAGGGAGCCAGAGGAATATCTTGCCAGCATGGCAAGATGAGTGGGGGAAGCCTTCACCTCCACTCAATGACGAACATGGCTGGATTCCTCCTTTACCGTGGGAAACGACAGCTCTTAGTGCCTTGCAACTTTTGGCACAGAGCGCTGGAGAAGAAAGTTCCCTTCCTTTTACCATGGGAACGCCTCTTGAGGATGAGGTAAGCTGGCCTCTTCTTGGTCTGCAACAGCCTGAAAATCAGCATAGATTCATTTATGTAGATGATGAGTTGCCGACTGAGCCCTCGATCTTTGATGACTCTGAAAGCTGGATACTTGCAGGCCGCAGAGCAGAAGAGTATCAGCGGCTTCTCAGTATTATTCTTAATGATGAGTTGCCGCCTGAGCCTTCAATCTTTGATGACTCTGAAGGCTGGATACTTGCAGGCCGCAGAGCAGAAGAGTATCAGCGGCTGTTACATATCATCCTTGATGATGAGTTGCCGCTCTCTCTTGGAAGTGATGAAGACCTTGCCTGGCCTTTACCCTTGGGAGGGCCATTATGGCGAGTACGACTTCCAGATTGGAACCCATCAGCGATAGTATGGGGAGAAGATGAGTATCCTACGCCATTCTTTCTTGAGGAACGCGGATGGTTACCTCCGGGGCAATATCCTGACATACGTCATCCATTTGTCTGGCTTCATATGGCAGGAGACATTGATACCTATCCAACACCACCGGTATTTAGTGGCGCCTCAACATTCTTCCCTGTGCTATAAGGACTAACTATGCTACTGCTGGCCTTTACTCATAATTCAGAGATAGCCGAAGATGAGCCAGCATGGAGTGATGTTGATAAGACAAAGCTACCACGTATGGCATTTGCCGATCAGGGAGAGTCTGCCCA
The DNA here is from genome assembly GCA_023251795.1 of Nitrosotalea sp. Lineage (GTDB taxonomy): Archaea > Thermoproteota > Nitrososphaeria > Nitrososphaerales > Nitrosopumilaceae > UBA8516. Next base: position 8,981 of record JAHEYD010000002.1, read on the forward strand.
AAAGTCTACATGGAAATATCCACATCACTGGATAAAAGATGGCGGTAACGAAGATGAGGACGGCGTATATACAACTGGAACTATGTATTTACATGAAGGCGGATGGCAAGCAGCTATCAATGCTGCCCATGGGGCTAGGAGTGGCCAAAATGCTTCCCAGGCAGTTATCGACCATCTTGAGGGTCATCGGGCAGCTATAGAGCATATGCGAACGCAGCGGACAGCAGCAATGAATGAGTATGGCGATACTGCCCCATGCTTTGCTAATCATATGGGCATGTGGTGTATAGAACCCTTGTGGCTAAGCCAGGCAGTGAGCAATATACAAGCAGGTATATGGACGCCAAAGGCCTATACTCAGGCAAGAGAACTGCCTATCTCAGGAGCTATCCAAGAGAAGCGTTCATATGACATCGTCAATGGCGTAGCGATCTTACCTATCCATGGAGCCATGATGAAGTCTGAAAGTAAATTTGGTGGCTGTAGCACTGTTCAGCTTCGCCAAATGATTCGCTCTGCAACCCAGGATGCTGATGTAAAAACAATTCTGATGAAGATTGACTCCCCCGGTGGTCATGTTGCAGGGACACAAGAGCTTGCTGATGAGATATGGCGGGTGCGTGAACGTGGGAAAAGAATTATTGCGCATATTGACGATCTTGGGGCAAGCGCTGCCTACTGGGCTGCAAGTCAAACTATGCATATTACGGCAAATGAAGCAGGTGAGGTGGGATCAATAGGCACGATTGCTATCATGGTTGATACTAGTGGGCGTCTCAATCGTCTTGGCATACAAACGCATGTAGTATCAACAGGTAAGTATAAAGGTGTTGGAACAGAAGGTGCGGCTATCTCTGCTGATGATCTAGTTTATGTTCGAGCTAGAGTTGACAATTTCAATGGATTTTTCTATAAAGCTATTACTAGAGGGAGAAATCTTTCAGAGAAATCTCGTCTTGCTATTAGTGATGGACAAGTTTTTGGATCACATGAAGCTAAACAACTTGGCCTAATCGATGGCGTTATGAGCTTCGATAAAGCCTTAGAGGAGGCTATGAATAGCTCTCTTAGAGAATATAGTTATCCCAGGGCTCAAGAAGAATCAGGGAAGCTTAGGAAACAATTTGGCAGATCACTTGCTGTCTATCGCAATCTTAAAGGGGTTTAGCTATGCCAGGAGCAACGGCAGTACGAAACCTTAATGAATTATTGGCTGCAAGTACCCGCGCAGCCGACCAGGCGCAGTCTCTTATTGAAAAAGCTGAGGAAGAAGGAAACCGTGAACTAACTGCTGATGAGGAAGCGCTGTTCCAAGAGTTTCTTTCCCAATCTAAAACGCTGAGAGATCAGTACGAAGAAGAACTTGCCGCAGATCAGCGTGCAGCCAGGCGTGCACTATTGGATGATGCGCGGCAGGGTATTGCTACCGTACCTTCTCCGTCGTCATTAGTCCGGACATCTATGCAGCGTGTAACCCAGATGTTCGATAGGCAAATGCTTGATCCTAAGCGTGGGTTTGCGCATATTGGCGATTTCGCCATCAAAGTGCAAGAAGCCTATACCCCTGGTGGCGGGATGGCCGATGAACGCCTTCTCAAGATCTCTGCTGCTGCCACTGGCATGAATCAAGCACAGGGCTCTCAAGGTGGCTATATGGTGCCTCCAGAGTTTTCTAGTACACTCTGGGATGGCATGAATGCACTACCTGACAACCTTATGACACTCTGCGATAAATATACTATCACGGGTGAGTCTCTTACCTTCCCGGCCAATGCGGAAACGTCAAGAGCTACTGGAAGCCGCTATGGTGGAGTAAGAGGCTACTGGATTTCTGAGGCAACACAGATAACCTCTAGCTCGCCCACAGTGCGTAGAATGAAGCTTGAGCCTCAAGAACTTGCTGTTCTTGTCTTTGTTACCGACAAGCTATTGAATAATGCGCCAGCAATGGAACAGTATATTAAGCGTTCAGCTTCTGAAGAAATCATGTTCCTAGTTAACGATGCCATTATCAACGGGAATGGTGTTGGGCAACCACTAGGAGTTATGAACTCTACGGCTACCATTACGATAAGCTCTGAGGTTGGGCAAGACGTTGATACTATCCTCATTGAGAATATCAACAAGATGCATGCCCGTTGCCATAGTCGGGCGCGTAGCAGTGCCGTATGGTTTATCAATCAAGACGTAGAGCCTCAGCTGGAGCAGCTTTCATCTATTGTTGGGACTGGTGGTATCCCAGTATATATTGCCTCTCCTAACGGATATCCTAATATAGCAGAAGCACCTCAGCAGAGACTCAAAGGCAAGCCAGTACGCCCCATTGAATACTGTAAAACACTAGGAGACAAGGGCGATATTCTTCTTGCCAATCTTGGCTATTATGCCCTAGGTGTTCGTGGTGGTGTTAGCGAAGAGATGTCCATGCATCTTCGATTTGACTATGCAGAGACAGCTTTTCGCTTTATGTTCGCAGTTGATGGTCAGTCATGGTTGCAGTCAGCAATTACGCCATTGAACGGGTCGAACACCTTGTCTCCATTTGTAACCCTGGCTGCTCGGTAATTTTGAGCACCATTACTCGCAGAGGAACAACTCCATGACTATGAATCCTATTGAATTAGTAGGACACGAAGTTGCAATGCTTCCAAAAGATATTACCGGGGCTGCTCAGGTAGGGGATTATGTCAGCCTCAAGAACTATAGCGTCTGTGTTATTACTTTGCAGCAAGGAGCCTGGGCTGGGGGAACTCCGGCTGTTACTCTTACACAATCACAAGACGTAGCGGCTACTGGCGAAAAGGCTCTTGGTTTTTCTAAGCGCTGGACAAAGGTTGGAGTAACTGGAACCACATTTGTTAAAACAGATGTGACCTCAGATACTTTCAATCTTCCCGCTGTTGCAAATACGATCAACAAGATATTCGTGCAGGCCGAAGACCTTGATACCGATAATGGCTTTGATGTTTTATGCGTGAAGGTCGCCAGTCCTGGGGCCAATGCTGATCTACTCGAAGCTCATTATGATCTCTATGGAGCACGATATCCACAGGCAGTAATGCTTGATGCAAAGGTTGACTAATGCCAGCAAGTCAGCTTAATCGATCGCTTATACTCCTGCCAGCAGCTACTATAGCCGATGCTGCTGCTGGAGTATTAAGTAACGTACTTTCAAAGACGCCTGGAGTCCTTGTAGCAACGATCCAGGCATCCTTTCTTTATGGAGCTGGTGGAACAAAGGTCACTGCATACATACAGACCTCGCTTGATGGAGAGGCATCCTGGTTTGACATTGCCTGCATGACCTTTACTACCGCAGCTGCAAAGAAGATTTCTAGTGTAAAGGCACTGACAGCAGTTGCTGCATCCTATACTCCCACTGATGGGTCTCTCACAGACGATACGATCAAAGATGGCCTACTCGGGAACTCTTTTCGTGTCAAATACACCTCAACGGGGACGTATTCGGGAGCAACTAGCCTGGCAGTTCATATGTCTTTGCAAGGGCTCTCCATGTAAGATTGTACGTCCTCTATTTCGATTCATCCGAATCAGCCTGAAGGCTGGGATAGGGAGAGAAGATGAGTACCAAGTCAAGATTCCTCAATGGCATTCTTACGTTCTTCGATAGCCTTACTTCTGAGACAGTAAGCCCAACAGCTCCAGTAGTATTCACAGACGACTTTCTCTATAAGACACTTAATGTCACGGATTACTGGACAGCTATTGATGTATCTGCAGCTGGACTCACTACACCAGCAGTTGTTGCTGATGCTGCAAATGGTGTTGCGCGCCTGCCACTTGATGTGACATCAGAAGCACAAGAGTCTGGCTTGACCTTTGGAGATCAGCGCTGCTTTATTCTTAATCAGGGGCTTGTCTTCGAAGCAAGGGTGTCACTCTCAACACTTCCAACACTTCTAGGTATTGCTGTCTGGGGTATGGCTGGGGATAAAAATGCTGTGGCTAATACTGTGGCAGAATCAGCCTGGTTCCGGGCAGATGGAAGCGGAGCCATTACTGTAGAAACAGATGATACGGTAAATGAGCAAACGCTTATTTCAACAGGCACTACAGTGCTTGCCACTGACACAAAGATTTACAAGATAGACTTTACGACTATTACGGATGTGAAGTTCTATATAGATGGAACCCGTGTTGCAGCTTCGACGACCTTTAACATGTCTAATGTCGCTGGGCTAAAACTACAGCCATACTTTCATATAGCCAAGGCATCAGGTGCTGGGCTAGGAGTTATGGACGTTGACAAGGTTAATGTCTGGCAGAAGAGATCGTAGGAGTTAGGACATGTTCAATCTAGCCGTAGCGCATTCTAATGCCCCTGTTGTTACGGTTTATCCATTTAATAATGGGGTAAAATATTCTGATCCACATCCCCCACCGCTAGGCAATGGGAAGGCCATTGCCTTCGATTCAATCGGTAATATCGCCATTGGGCATGACAGCTATCCACACTTCTCTGTCTACAAATGGGATGGCGGCTTCAGTACCCCAATAGATTCTACTGGTTTTTTTATTGCCCCACCAGTGAATGATATAGACTTTCTGCGGTATACCCCATCAGGGAATATTGTTGCAATGGCTTTTAGTAGTCTTCCATTTTATTTTATTTTTAGATGGAATACTCAAACTGGGGCTATTACAAAATTTGCTAACAATGCGGTAGCTTTACCTGGAATAGCAAATAGTTTAAAACTGAGTCGTTTTTATAGTTTTTTAGCAATAGCTCATGCCGTAACTCCATTTATAACAGTATTCCCTCTGTCATATTCAGATATAGCACTTCCACTAATCTCGGCAAAAGTTACTAATCCAGGAACACTTCCAACTGGGACTGGTAATGGCGTGGATTGGAATCCAGATGATACTGATCTTGCCGTGGCTCATACTTCTAGTCCTTATATTACAGTATATAAGGATTTTTCGACTGCTGGCACAAAGTATGCCAATCCTGCCACGCTTCCAACAGGCGATGGGATGGGTGTGCATTTCAGCCCAGATGGTACTGCTCTTGCTGTAGCTCATACCACAACGCCATTCATTTCTGTCTACCCTTGGAATTCTGGCGTAGGCTTTGGAACGAAGTATGCTAATCCTGCTACTCTACCAACTGGTAATGCGAAGAGGGTTGCCTTCTCTCCTGATAGTAAGATGATTGCTATAGCACATGACAGCTCTCCCTATGTTTCGGTTTATCCCTGGAGCGCAGGCTTTGGTGCAAAGTATGCAGATCCGGAAACACTGCCGACAGGTAACGGGAAAGACGTGGCCTGGTCTCCAATTAACTATGAGCTGCCCATAGCTAATACATCTTTTACTATCTAATGAAAAAAGCATGGAGAAGAGTATTTTATGGAGTATCGTGCATTAAGCAAGAAAGAACGCGATATCATGCTGGTCAATACGCTTCTCTCGCAGGAGCGCGACCACTTTATGCATACTGTCAATGCCGAACGCTTCCAGAACATGCTGGCTTCAGGTCTTGATCCAGAATCAGAGTTTGCAAAACGTCTACAAGCATTACTACTTGATACGATAAGCCGAAAGATGGAAGTCGAGCTTATCATCGATAATTTACTTCCACAGCTTCCTAATGAGACAGAAGTGGAGACAGCTCTTGTTTTTATAAATGCTAAAGAAGCTACAAAGCCATAGCTATGGACTTAGCTGTTGTCTTTATTTCCTCTCCGTATGTCATAGTCTATCCTTGGACTGGCAGCTTTGGGGTAAAGTATAGTGATCCGGCAACGCTGCCTGGGGGCCCTAGCTACGGAGTAGCCTTTAGTCATGCTGGAGATGCTATTGCCGTTGCACATTCATTAACTCCTGCCATAACAGTATATCCCTGGAGTGCTGGCTTTGGTGCCAAATATAGTAATCCAGCTACTCTGCCAGGTGGGGCTGGGCTAGGCGTAGACTTTCGTCCAGGAGATGATGCCATCGCTGTTGTAAGTAATAACACGCCATATATTGATGTGTATGCTTGGAGTGCAGGATTTGGGACAAAATATAGCGATCCGGCTACATTACCACCAGACGTTAGCCGAGGTGTTTCTTGGAGCCCTTCTGGTGATGCCATAGCAGTTGCGCATGATAGTTCGCCATATATCTCTGTTTATCCCTGGAATGCCGGCTTTGGTGCCAAGTACAGCGATCCAGCTACGTTACTATCTGGTAATGGGACGGGTGTCAAATTTAGCCCATCTGGGACTTCTATCGGCATATCAAATATTGGCGATCCATCAGTCTCTATTTATCCTTGGAGTGCTGGCTTTGGCACGCGCTATACTGATGCAGCTGTACCGCCTGACCCAAATGGTAGTGCTATAGACTTTCGTGTAGGTGATACATCGACTACAATAGGAAGTCTGGGAGTATTTTTTTATCCAGGGATCGCGGCTTATCCCTGGAGTCCTGGCTTTGGAACAAGATATGATGATCCCATAGGAATTCCTTCTGATCCAGAAGCCGGATCAAGTGTTTTTGCAGTTGCTTGGAATAATCCCGTTGGAGACTCCCTTGCTATAGGTCACTCAGGTAGTCCGTTTATATCAGTTTATCCATGGTCAGATGGCTCTGGATTTGGTACAAAAGTTAGTGACCCATCAGTTCTTCCAAGCTTTGATGTACACGGCATTGCTTGGACTGGTGGCGAAGTAGTAGAATTTTTTCCATGGCTCTATTATGCACGGCAGGAACATGACCCTATGTCACATTTCTTGCGTCAAAGCACAAAAGATCAGCGAAGAAGCCTGGGACCATTTGTTTCTTCGACCGACTTCAAGACGCTGCAAACAGCCTTAACGATTACAAGCGCAGATGTTAAAATATCACTTGATGGTGATACTGCTGTCTCTAAACATTCTCTGCTATCCACCGATATTGTTGCGACACATGTCATTAACGGAGTTTATGGTCTTACCTTTGATGAAATCGATACAGCAGAGGTAGGGGAAATCGATATTAGCATTATTGTAACTGGGGCTCTAGTGGTCTGGGATAAGTTTTTTGTCGTAGAAGAGGTCGTCTATGACGCACTGTTCATTCCTGGCGCCCTGGGTTTTGCCAATGCTGCCCGGGCTGATGCTGATTTAACAGAGGTGTTGAGAAGACTTCCCGAAGAGCTTATTGGTGGGCGCATGCAGACATACCGCTATAAAAATAAAGGTCAGCGGACGTGAGCCAATTTACAAAAGCTACCGATGAAAGCTACTATATTAGTTGCAATGTTGCATCCATTGTTGCTAGCGGGCTCTCTATTCTCTCTGCCTCCCTTTCTGCTGAAGATATGACTGAAGACAATTCTGATGCAACAGATTTTGTCTTGGATGGAGTAGAGCCAGTCGTTACAATTTTTCAAAGAGAAGTACGCTTTCTTGTACAGAATGGCGAATCTGCCCATAAGTATCTTATTAAAGGCTTGCTCACTTTGACTCCTGGCGATCCAGGGCAAGTAGTAGGATTTAGTCTGATTATGAACGTTGTCTAAAGAGAGACGCCATGCCACTCACACTTGTTAAAACATCAGAACCTGTCATTGAGACAATTCCTCTTGATAGTGTGAAAAGCTTTTTGAATATTGCAGCTAGCGTGGCTGATGATGATCTTCTCTCTGATATTATCTTCAATACTACTGAATATCTTGAGGCAGTGACACACCGCCAGTTTCTTACTGCATCATTTCGGTACTCTCTTGATTGCTTCCCCATGAGTACTGGATGGAAAAACTCTCTACAGTGGGCTGGAGATTCTTCAAGTTTAATCAGGATCCCTCGCTCGCCATTACAAGAAGTACTCTCTATTACCTATCAAGACACAAGTAATGTAGAGACAACACTTTCTCCAGCATCTTATGGGGTCGATACCGATAGTGAGCCAGGACGCATTTATCTATTGCCTGGGCGTACATGGCCAGCTACCTATAATATTCCGAATGCTGTGAAGATTTGCTTTCTTGCTGGCTGGCCATCAGTGGACGAGATCCCTAGGCGCTTACGCTCATTACTTCTTCTTGTCATTGGGGATCTCTATCACTATCGCCGAGGAACAAGCATTGAAGACTTTATTCAAGAAGTACCTTATGTGAAAAGACTGATTCGTAGCATGAATATTGGAGATGTTTACTAGCTGTCAGATTTTAAGTAGCCCGCGTGTTTCATAGACTGACAAGCTGCTCTTCGGTGCAACCATTCCCCTACCAATAGCCATCACAAGCGCTACAATCCCATCAATCTTCTCATTGCTGCGCTCCTTGGAAGGCTTAGCATTCCCTTCGTGGTCAGTATCAAGCACCACATTACTAGCACACCAGCGTGTCACAGGGTCTCCAAAATGACGCAAGCTATTATTGAGCACCAACCGCTCTAGCTCAGTTGTTGGTGCACCCATGACTCTGGAAGTCTGCGCAAACTGAAACACCTTGATTCCTTCAGTAATAAACTGAGTTTGTAGCTGAGTCGAGTTCCACCGATCGATAGCAAGCTCAGAAAGTTGAAAAGGTTGAACAATCTGCAAGCACTCTTCTCGAATGAAATCATAGTCAGCAACATTACCCGGGGTCAGACTTATAAAGCCTTCTTGCGCCCAGGTAACGTATGGAATCCTGGCACGCTCTTGCCTCAGAAAGGCTGTGTCATGTGGTAACCAGTAGCGGATGAAAAAGGCTGCTGCATCAGGAAACCATAAAGCTAGAGCACATAAGTCTCTAGTGCTTGCAAGATCGAGCCCTGCAAAGCAACGCTCTCCTTCTAGCTCATCAAGGGTTAGCTCTGTATCGTGGCAAGCATCCCACTTATCGAGATCGATCCATAATACGTCCTGTGAAGTCTGCATATTCAGATGTAATCGCTTGAAGGCATTCTGATAGGTGGGAACCTCTATAGCTCTTTTGCAGGCTGTCTCCATGTATAACTTTGAAACGCTAACTCCGAGATTCGGATTGGCCATCGGCCATATCTTATGGTCTCTCCAGTCTGCATCTCTGGGAACTTCGTAAATGACTGGCAAGAAAGAAACATCTTTTATAATACCCTGTTGCACCTTCTTAGCATAGTCAAGCTTATCGTTACACGGGGAAGGCCTATCAAAGTCAGCTGTAGTGATGAAAACTATAAGAGGCTGCCTCCTGGAGGCCACAGAGGTAATGAGCGTATCGACAAGATGACTATTTGGTTGAGCATGTAACTCATCAACAAGAATCATAGAAGCATTCAGTCCATGCTTTGTAGCCACGTCAGAGGATAGGGCCTGGTATTTACAAAGACTGTCTTTTTTTATAATTGTCTTGCTTGTTTCATAAAACTCGCCACGTCGAGCTAGCTCCGGCTCAGCAAGCATCATCGCTTTTGCATGGCGATATATTAAGCTAGCTTGATCCTTATCCCCAGCGGCACTGTAGATTTGGTTTCCTGGTTCTTCTTCGCAAAAAAGACCATAGAGTACAAGACCAGCAATGAGTGGTGTTTTCCCATTCTTCCTTGCGATATACACAAGGGTCTCACGGTATCGCCGAGTATCATCTGGGCGCATCCATCCATAGAGATTAGCGACAATTGCTTTTTGCCAAGTCTCAAGATGAAAAGGCTTCCCACCTTTATCTCCCTCGACAAAAACAAGGCATTCCTCAAAGAAATCTAAAACATGTTTTGCTTTTTCTGGATCAAAATAACAGCGCTCTGCCGTTGCTATTGGATCATAGTTAGGGATGTGACAGAGAAGCTTTTTCCAGGAAGCTGGCATCGTAGATGTCTTTGTTATTCCCTTCTTCATAATAATGATTGTGCCTTATTGATGATTTGTCGTATCTCTTTCTTTGTAAGCTTGCGCTTTTTGCGTGTATTAAAGCGCTCAGCTAATAGTTCCTCAAGAGTTGGACAGATAGGCGTTCTTTGCTTGCGACTACGCTGCCCTCGTTCGATCTCTGACTTTGAGGAATTTACTCGCGTTGCGACACTTCCACCTACTTGCCCAGGTCTTCCTAGATGACCAAAGTTTCCTGAAGTTGCTGTTCCAGCCATGACAATCCTCTTTGCTCTATAGCACTGGAGATGAGTCTATCGCCGCAGCCAGCTTAATAGTTGTGGCAGATGCTCCTGTTGTAACAAATATCTTCGTGACATCGCTTGTAAAGAACTGTGTACCGGTTGGATCACCATCAACCCAAATGAGCGGTTGATCCTCATATAAAACTATGGTGTCAGTTGGGGTAGCGAATACATTGGTCTTTATAGTACATTCCTGGTCAGCTACAATGCCAATTGCAATCAAATTGTCAACATCTATAGTAACGACAAATTCTCCAGCAGATGTATTAGCAGGAACAAGCTTCTGAAGATGCAGTTCGTAGTCTGCAGAGAATGGTAGCGACTCTCCACCAATAGTCATATTGCCAAGAACAAGAGAGCGTCTTAATGTTGCTGTTATTTCACCAGCCATAATATTTCCTTATACTTTTACCTCGTAGTTGTTGTGAGATCCTTATTTGGTGGTTGCGCAGGAGGTGATGGACGTAATCTTGATGGTCCAGCAGGAGAAGAGAGTGTAGGCCTTGCAGGGGCTGCTGGCCTTTTTGTCTTACTCTTTTCTTTCGCAGCTTTTTCTGCGGCTTTTCTGGCATCCACTAACGCTTTCATTTTCTTCTTTTCTGCGTCAGCTAACGCTTTTGCTTTTTCTTTTTGAAGCTTTTGAAATCTAGAACTCTGTGCCGAATTTGACTTATTAACTTCTCTCTGTAATCGTTTACGTGTTTGCTCAGCCTGCTTGGCTTCCTTGGCTGCTTGTTTTGCTTCGGCCTCTGCCGCTTTCTTTTCACTCTTGCTTGCGGTGTCTGCGGCTTTTTGAGCAGCCCTCTCTTCTTGAGCTTTTTGCTTGGCTTCTAAAGCAGCATCTTTCAAATCTTCAGTGATATTTTGTTGCTCTATCCTTCGTTCTCTTGCTTCTGCTTTCTCCTGCGCAATAACTTCTTTTATGATATCTCTGGCTTCTTTATCTGCTTGTCTATCGGCAGCTTTTTCTTCTGCTTTTATTTGCCTCTCAGCATCTTTCTTTATTTTCTCAAACGCTTTATCCTGCTTAGCTTGTTCGCGTAATCTCTCTTTTTCAGCTTTTTTCTCAGCTCTTGATGCTTCTTTCTCAGCTTTTGCATTTTCCTTTTCTTCTTTTTTTTGCGCACGCTCTCTGTTTAATTCGTCTGTTCTATCAGATGCGCTTACATCCCCTGGGCGCTTTGCTGGTTCTTCTGGTGGAGGGCCAGAGGTTTTCTCCCCTTGCTTTTCTACTTCAGAGTCTTTCTTAATTTCCTTTGGATTAAATACTTCTGAATCTCTACCCAATTCTTCAGCTTTTTTTAATAACTTATCAAGATCACTCCTATATTGTCTTTCTGCATCACTGAACTCTTTTTTAACCTTGTCTATCTCTTCCTTGCTAGCATTTTCTTCTTCTAATTTTTGAAGTTTATCTTCAAACTCACCTCTTCTGTCTTTTCTTTCATTCTCCAGCTTATCTAAGTTATCCTTATTTTCCTTTATTTCTTTTTGATCAGCTTCATGTTTGTCTGTTCTCTCTTTGTAATACCGGT
>JAHEYD010000074.1 GCA_023251795.1 Nitrosotalea sp.
TTTTCTTTTCTTTTAGATAAGATATTAGTTTTTCAGCATGTCTTTGGTCTTCAGTTTCTAAGCTTAATGTTACGCCTGCAGTGCCTACTGGGATACTTGAACTCAGTCTATCATGAATTACCTCGACAATATTTACGCTCAAAGATGATATTTGATCAACTACTTCTTTGAGTGCGCCTGGTTTATCTGTTAATAGTATTGAAATCTTTACCATTCTACCCATTTCAGTCAATCCTTTTGCAACTATTTGACCAAGCAAATACATGTCTACATTGCCTCCAGAAAGAATTGAAACTACATTTTCCCCCTTTGCCGGATTTTTATCAAGTAAATATGCTAAACTAATTGCTCCTGCAGGTTCTACAACCATTTTGGTTCTTTCCATTAAAAGAAACATTGCCTTGACTATCTGAGAATCATCTACAAGAACAATATCATCAATTAATTCATTGATTATTTTAAATGTGAATTCACCTGGTTTTTTAACAGAAATTCCATCTGCAATTGTTCTTTTTCCCTCTACTGATTCTAGTTTCCCAGATTCAATGGATTTTTTCATTGCAGGAAATGCGCTTGACTGCACTCCGATGACTTTTACTTTAGGTTTCTTTGTTTTTATTGCTCGTAAAACTCCTGCCGCAAGACCTCCTCCACCTATCGGTAAATATATCTCATCCACACTTGGCAAATCCTTCATAATTTCTAATCCTATTACTCCCTGTGCAGATATTACTTTTTGATCATCAAACGCGTGTATTATTTGACCGCCAGTTTTGTCAGCAATCTCAAGTGCCTTTGACCAAGACTCGTCATAGATAGTGCCTTCTAAAACTACTTTTGCGCCATATGCTCTAGTTGCTGCAACTTTTGCTGGAGATGCATTTACTGGCATTACAATTGTACATGGAATGTTTTCAAGTGCAGAGGCAAAGGCCACACCTTGAGCATGATTTCCAGCAGAAGCTGCAATCACTCCCTTTCTCTTTTCATCTTTTGATAACGAGTGGATTTTTGCATATGCGCCTCTTACCTTAAAGGAGCCAGTTTTCTGCAGGTGTTCTGATTTTAAATAAACTTTGGAGCCAGTCATATGACTAAATGTAGCAGACAAATACATCGGTGTTTTACGTATTACTCTCCCCTGAATTTTTTGTGATGTTATGATATCATCTAATGAAAGATTCAACAGATTTGGTCGTAATAATTACAACATAAATGTTGCCAAAACATCTCAAGTCAGATAGCAGCTAAAACTTCGTCCATTCTTTTTAATAAACTATCTCTAATTTTAGATGAAATTTTTGTAGAATCAAAATTACCTTCTTTTGTATCTTTTTTTACATGTTCTAGATCAAAATGACATAAACAACCCTCTTCTGCTGCAATCATCTTCATTTCATCAATCAATACAGGAGTTGTATGATATATCTCAATTAACATGTTATCTAATTCTTTAAATAAATCTGATTTTCTTTTTGATAATTTTTGAAAGTTTTCATCCACGCTAGAATATACCTTGTCAACAAGAGTATTTGCCAGTTCGTCATTTTGAAAAAAAATCTCGAAAAGTTTTTGCTGATCAACATTTTCCTGTCCGATCTCTTTTAGCTTTTCTTGAATGAGTTTATTTCCTTGTTCAGAAACTTGTGTTTCAAGATTTTTGGTTTTATTGATTATTTCTGATAGCTCTTTTTGTATTTCTACAACTCTATTATCTGGTTTGTAATATAACAATGCGTGATATTGTAATGACATGTGACAAGAAAGAAGATAATTGCCTTCTTGTATTTCATATTTGATAAAAAGTCGTCTTAGATCTTTATCGCTGACAACGGATATTCCTTGAGTTGTCCAGTCTGATATTTTTTTTAATATTTCTTGATAATACTGTCTTACTAATGCGGGATCAAATGTAGTCTGATCGACTACTGTGTTGTCTCCAAGCATGACCTTTATCGGTATATTTTTTGTAGAATTTGTGATCTTTTCTAAAAAGACGGATCTTATTTTTCCACTTTTTTCGGTCATTGTTTTAATAAAGGGATCAGAAGATTTGGATGGAATTTGCATAATGTTTCTTTTTTTAGGTCACATAAATCTGATATGTGCTTTAAATATCCGATGTTCTGTAAAAAGAAAGGATTTGCCTAAAACATCATATAAAAAGATAGTTTGCTGGAATTGTGACGTTGAAATAATACAATATTTTGACCTTAAGTACAAAGGTGAGCGTGCTCAATGTCCTGTATGTGGCGTGAACTTCCCCCTTGAATAAACCCGTGAGGCATGATCGATTATGAGTAATGATGCAACACAAGAGCCTTCCAATCCAATGAAAACCAAGGATGTCATAGACATGATGCTTGGAGGCGGCCGTTCTGGGACAGTGGATATTGAGACACTTATCAAAGAAGTACAAAAACGAGTCTGGAGTTCACTGAAAAAGGGATATGAGTACGATTATTTCAGAGATGATTCTGACAAGTTTTTGCGAGAACATGTCTCATCCAAGGTAAAGATGATCATAGTCTATGTTGATTTAGTCGGTTCAACACAAATGACTCTGGAACTGCCCACTGAAAAATTAGCTATTATCATAAGCTCATTTTCTCAAGAAATGGGATTTATCATTAGACATCATAAAGGATATGTGTTAAAATTTGTTGGAGATGCAGTGATAGGTTATTTTGTAGCTCAAGAAGATCCTCTTGTTGCTGCAGATAACGCAGTTAATTGTGCAAAATCAATGATATCAGTTATTGAACGAGGAATAAATCCAATTCTTAACGAATATGATTATCCTGATCTTCGTGTTAAGATCGGAATGGATTTTGGTGAAAATACGATAGTTAGGTATGGAGGTGATGAATTGAATTCACATGTAGACATACTTGGTCCTGGAATGAGCATAGCGGCAAAGATCACAAGTCTTGCTAAACCCAATCAGATTTTAGTTGGCGAAGATGTTTATGAAAAACTTCATCCAGTACTAAAACAATCTTTTAAAGAAGCTGAAGGACTCGGTCAATGGAACTATCGTGATAGAGAAACTGGAAAAATTTATCGTGTTTATGCTTATGTTGGTTAGATTGTGAATTTGTCAGGACATTCTATGTGTTCATAATGATGATCGGTAAATTCTTCTCCTACAACATACATTACTATTTTGTATAACTCGTTAGAAATAATATTTTTTTTACACTTTATGCAGCGTTTCAATATTGTTTTTTCCATTTAATTCGTGTAGATCAGTACCTTCTATAAGGATCGGCGATCAACTGGATTTGATTAAAACTGAGTCCTGATTGACATGTTTACATATCTAACGCATGAAACTACGTACGGAAAAGTGAAATAAGGGGCATGAAAATGAATCTGCGTATGTGGAATATTGATCCAAAAAGAATGTTTGAGATGTATGGATTGGATACATCTATGACAAATTCACTATTTGCATTTCCAAGACTACCGCCAAGTGTAGCTAATCGAAATATTGGAATATCAAAAACAGGAAAACTTAAAGATGAAATCATACGTGATAACGCTTCAATGCTTGCAAAGTTGTTTGATTTTCATACCATGTTTCAGCAATATGCATCTGGGCTCTTTGATTTAGCACCATCAAACCAGTTTGGACCAGGTCATCCAATGCATTCAAAAACAAACGTTGTTGATTCGTTACAATCAGAAAATGAACAATTAAAAAAAGAAAATGCTGTTCTAAAGCGTGATTTAGAAAAACACAAGAAAAACTAAACCGATCTTTATTAACTCTATTTTGTATATCTGAATCATGACAAAAACACCAAATCAGAAATGGGGAGATGAAATTGCTGCGTATCGAAAAAAATGCCAGAGGATCTTACTAGTTTCATCTTCGATCAGATATGTTGGATTAATTAATGAATATGGTAGAACCCTGACTGGAATCATCAAGCAGGGGACAAATCCACTATTAAAACCAGGACAAGTAAGAAATGAATTCTTTTTAATTTCAACCATGTTGTCTATGCGAAGTAGCAACTATTCATCAATAGGAGACATGGACTATGCAATTTTCAAACACAAAAAAGTCACATTGCTTGTATTTAGCAGAAAAGAAGGCACTTATTACATATCTCTAGATCAGGACGTAACACTTGATTCATTATCAGAAATAATTGGAAAAATCAAAAAATTAATTTAGAGAGGGGCAAATCCATGAAATCCAGAAGCCTGTTTTGCACTATCCTGTAAAGAAGGTTCGAATAAAGATATCATGTATTTATCAGGATCTAAAACTATCGCATTTTTACCCACCTTGTGAGACTCGATATCTCTGTATACTGTAACTTTCTGTGCTTTTAGTTCTTGTAATGCACTCTCTATGTCCCCTACTACAAGACCAATCACAATTCCGTTCTCAATTGAAGTGCCGGTGTTGATTGGTTTGGTTGCAGTATGTAAAATCACGACAGCTCCTTGTTTTGCAAGCTCTACCCAACTCTCTCTTTGGTTTTTTATTGGCAAGCCTATCACTTCATTATAGAATTTAACAGACTTTGGCAAGTCTGATACTGCAATTATTACACTACCAAGATGTCTTATATTCACACTGAAAATTGACACTACTGTGTTAAAATCTTTTGCTATACTACCTGTACCATCGTTTCTGTTCGTTCAACGCCGCTGATGTTTTGAATTTCAGTTGTAACATCTTTGATCTGAATTAAAGATTTGACATCAATTAGAGCAACTGCGTCGAACTGTCCACTGACTGGAAACGAATCATATACTGATTTTACCTTTCTTAATCGTGCTGCAATGAGTTTTTTTGGAGATTTAACCAAAACTACTGCCTTTACCATCCCAAGTTAACCTCCACTTCTATCAGAGTTTCCGTTGTAACAATTTCACGTATCTTTTTAAAATCAATTACAATGTTATTTATTTCATCAAGCGTACCTTGAAGTACAACTGCGATATCTGCTCTACCTGTAACTACCATAATCTCGCGAACAACTTTGCGCAATTTTTTTAATGCGTGTATGACGGCATCAACTTTTCCAGGTTTAATTGTAATTAAACAAAGTGCTCTCAATATTGACATTATCACTGACGTACGGATAAGTGTTTATGGTATTGATTTAATTGAATGTGGCCTGACAATTTTCATATGTTATATGATCTGAACTAAACGATGCTAATCTTCAGCTTCTTGTGAACGCGCTTCTTCAAGATATGCTCTTCTAGCTTCCAGTTCTGCGTCTTTATCCAAGTTGGAGTCATTTTCTACTACTATGATTCCAGTATTATCAGACGCAACTAAATCTTGCCTTAGCTTGGATTTTGACTTTACTGTGGTTTTTTTCTTTGGCTTTTTTTCTATGGCAACCTTTTTCTTTTTTGCTTTTTTCTTGTCTTTTACCATGATAGTGACTTTTTGCTAAGTTGTAAATCATGTTATTAAACTTGTCTCATGATCTAGCCCAAATAATCCCTATACAAGCGTTGATTTTCATACGAAATGAAATGCCGCCGGCGGGACTTGAACGCGCGACAGCTCGGTCTTCAGCCGAGTGCTCTCCCGGGCTGAGCTACGGCGGCACAGCGAATTATCCAATAAGTGGGGAATTAAAGTGTGTCTTTTCTAACTTTTCCA
>JAHEYD010000075.1 GCA_023251795.1 Nitrosotalea sp.
TGAAATTTTCATCAATAGATGTTATACAAATAACTGTATCAAAGAGTAGAAAGACCTCTACTGGGACAATGATGCTTGCAAGAAATCCTGTTACTATAATATCTGCAACAAAAATCTAACGAGTCGTCTTTTGGCATTTCAAAAACGTTCGATAAGGATTTCATTTTGTTCCTGTTATCGAACATTTCCCAGAAATCTAACTTTTAATTAGGTACAACTTGAAATCGCTTCTGATGACAGATCTAGTCTGTGTTGGTTGTGGACCTGGTGATCCTGATCTTTTAACTGTAAAAGCTGTAAAGGCCATTCGTAATGCAGACGTAATAATATGTCCAACATCTAAAGAAGGAAAAACAAGCATAGCTTATTCTATCATAACATCAGTAATTGACAGTTCTAAAAAACCAGAAATTATTAACTTGGTCTTTCCAATGGTCAAAGACAAAGAAACACTCGAAAGTACTTGGGAAAGAAATGCTCAGGCTATAGCAAACGTAATAAAATCTGGCAAAAACGTCGTTTATCTTACTGTAGGCGATCCGTCACTTTACAGTACTTGGATCTATATTCAGCGTGAACTAAAATCAAAATACCCAGAAATCAAGATCACAGTAATTCCCGGAATAGTATCGATGTTTGCTTTTGCATCTAAAGTTGGCATAAGCATTGCAGAAGGTGATGAAACTGTGGCAGTAATTCCTGCTTGTTATGATCTTTCTAGAGTAAAAGAAACGGCAAAAAACTGTGATACTATGATATTTTTAAAAGATGGAAGATATTTCGATCAAGTTATTATGTTATTAAAAGAAGCAGGATTTTCTGACAATTCAATTTTTGCAATAGCACAAGATATTGGCACTGATGAAGAAATTGTTAAAAAATTAACACTTGGCGAAGTTACCAAAGATACTTTCACTAACAAGTATTTTTCAATAATGGTGGTAAAGCGTGTCTAAGGTTTACTTTGTCGGTTGTGGTCCTGGTGATCCTGATCTTCTTACCATAAAAGCAAAAAAATTGATCCAAAATGCAGACGTAGTAGTTTATTCAGGATCTCTAATACCTCCAGAGATCGTAAAATTATGTAGAAAAGCAAAACTACACGATGCAGCAAAGCTAGTTAGAGAAGAAATTTTTGACATTTTAAAAACTAACACAAGGAAAGGAAAGTTAGTAATTAGATTACATGATGGTGATCCAAGCATTTATGGCGCAATAAGAGAACAAACGGATAATCTACAAAAAGCGGGCATAAAATTTGAGATTGTACCTGGGATCACTTCCTTTTTGGCATCAGCAGCAACTTTAGGTTCTGAA
Organism: Nitrosotalea sp.; assembly: GCA_023251795.1. GTDB lineage: Archaea > Thermoproteota > Nitrososphaeria > Nitrososphaerales > Nitrosopumilaceae > UBA8516. The sequence goes on from JAHEYD010000075.1 coordinate 1,318, forward strand.
CTTACACTACCTGGTGTTACCCAAACCATCATCATCACAAGGGCTGAATCACGAACTAAGGTTCCAAAACATGAGAAAATCTCTGAACTTGCAAAGCATAAAGCGACTATGATATTCTATCTCAGTATACATCTTCTCTCAGAGATAGTAAAACAGGTCATAGAAGGGGGATATCCAAAATCGACTCCAGTGGCTGCAGTCTATCGCGCAAGCTGGAAAGATGAGAAGGTAATAACAGGAACACTGAAAGATATTGTAAAGAAAGTGAGAGATGAGAAAATTACACGAACTGCAATTATTATTATTGGTGAAGTTATTAATCCAAAATCTTATGAATATTCCAGATTATATGACAAGACATTTAGTCACGGATTCAGAAAAACAAAGATCAATTCATAATTGTTTTACCGTATTTTCAATTCCTATTTGGCGTAATTGCTTTTGAAAAAGTCTTACGTTTCCAGAAGTAAAAATTTTCAGTGAATTTCGTTTTGATTTTTTTGTTTTCAATTTTTTTACAACTTGATTTACAACAAGATATGCTGGATCTAGAAATATAATATTTGGAAAAACTTGTTTTAAAATAGGTAAAAGAAATGGCAGATGTGTACTAGATAATGTTACGACATCAACATTATTAGCTATGATTGGTTTTAACAAAACACTCTCTATCTTTTTCTTACAAAACTTCTTATCATAAATAAATTTACCTGATTCAACAAGATCTACAAGCGAAGAGGCATTTATTGGGTTTACTTTAATTTTTTTGGGTATGTTTCTTTTAATAAAATTTTTTAGCATGTTACTTTCAATAACAGATTTGGTTGCAAGTATTGCTATAGAATTTGATTTTGTTTTGTTAACTGCAAGTCTTAGTGGTGAATAGACTCCAATGATTTTTGATTTTATGATTTTTTTCAGTAACAATGATGGAGTATTTGATCCAATTATTATTAGATCAGGATTAAAAATTTTTTCCAATCTAATAATAGTTGACTCTATTACTTTTCTAAGTTCAGAAACAGATTTTGTACCATATGGAAAATTCTTTTGGTCTGCAAAATAGATGATTTCTGACTTGATCTTTTTTTGCATGGGTTTAATGATGGAAAGAGAACCAAAACCAGAATCAAAAACTGCAATTCTTGGCATATTGACAACAAAATATGTGCCTGATTTACATTTTGTGAGCTAAATTTAGCCTAATGTTGATGATAATATACACCCGACATTAAGAAGCAAATTTTAAATTACCTCGCATGACAGGCTTCGATAAAACCTGGACTCGACAAGAGACTAGGGGTTTAAACGAAAAAATACATGACGCTGTAAAACCACAGGGAGCCCTCAAACCTAGAATTGAAGGTGCTGTGAACAAATTACAGGGTCAGATATCGAAGATGGATTCTATGTTGGGAAAGCTGAGAGAACGAGACGCACAGCTTTTCAAACGAATCGTAGCCGCAATGCAACAACACGATGCTAGTACGAGCAGAGTTTTGTCCAACGAGTTAGCAGAAATTAGAAAGGTCACAAAGATGTTAGGCAATGCAAGAATGGCATTAGAGCAAGTACAATTACGTCTAACTACCATACATGATCTTGGAGATGCAATGGTAGCTATAGCACCAGCAATGGCAACTATGAAGGGACTCAAATCATCCCTTGGAAGGTTCATGCCTGAGGCAGATGCAGAGCTTAACTCTATGACGCAGACACTCAATGGACTAATGATGGATTCGCTAGCGGGTGGAGACTTTAGTGTAGACTCTGATGTATCTAACGAAGAGACAGATAAGATTCTACAAGAAGCATCTGCAGTTGCAGAACAACAGATTGGCGATAGATTCCCATCAGTTCCATCACCCTCCGGAGTATCGTCACAATCAACATACGAGTAGGGGAACTCGCAATGGGAAGACTGGCGATTACGTCCACTTTTTATATCTATTTTTAGATTCGATTCATTAAAAGATGAACACATGTTTTGATGAATTGAATTGATTCATTAAACCCCATCTTTGACTTTCCATATTTTCTATTAACAAACACTGAAGGAAATTCAACTCCTCTAAATCCCATTCTTTTCAATAAACATAAAATTTCTATTTGAAACGCAAAACCGCCTGATTTTATCTTGGAAAAGTCAACAGAACTTAAGACATTATTTTTAAAAACTCTAAATCCACTTGTTGGATCAGAAATCTTTAATCCACCACAGACTGATGCAAGCGTGCCTGCTGTAGAATGAAGCAATTTTCTATATGTTCCCCAACCTATGACAGATCCTCCTACTACGTGCCTGCTGGCAACTGCAAAGTCATAATCATGCATGTTTTGTAACATTCGTGAAATTTCTTTTGGATCATGAGAATGATCTGCATCCATTTGTACTATGAAATCTGGCTGGAATCTATCTAATGCAAACCTAAACCCTTCTTTATATGCAGAACCAAGACCAAGCTTTGCTTTTCTATGTAACACTGAAATATCGCCATATTTTTTGTTCAAATCTTCTGCAATCTGACCAGTTCCATCAGGCGATGCATCATCGACTATAATAATGGAAACTTTCTCTGCAATTTTTTTTATTTCTGATAGAAGCTCTTCAATAAGACTCGGAAGAGTTTCTCTTTCATTATATGTCGGAATTACAACTGATAACTTCATTTCGTTCAGATATGACTTTTCTTGCTTTGGAAAATATATCTTGCCATTGATTCCATGTAAGTCGACCTGTTTGTGTATTCTGCCTACTTGGATGATATGAAGATATAATGGTCCATTTACCATGACTGAATGTTTTACCATGTACAAATCTCCTATTTTTGACATGTAACAATTTACAACAAGATTCAAAAGCAATACGTCCAAGGCAAATTATCACTCTGATATTCTTTAAGATGAATATCTCATCTTTAAGATACGTTGAACAATTCTCAAGCTCATCTTTTAGCGGCTTATTTTTAGGCGGTGCACATCTTGCAGCTGCAGTGATATACGCATTAATTAAACTAAAACCATCTCCGATCTTTTTACTTGTCGGTCTTGTAGCAAATCCTTTTTCAAAAAGAACCTTTGCAACCCAATCGCCTGAACAATCACCAGTAAACATTCTTCCAGTTCTGTTTCCACCATGTGCTGCAGGAGCTAGACCAATAAGTAATAACTCGGCATTAGGATCTCCAAAACCAGAAAGAGGTTTTCCCCAATATTTCTCACCTCTGAATCTCTTTGTTTTTTCTTTTGCAATACTTTGTCTATGTGATACAAGCCTTGGGCATCTTTCACACTTGATAATTTTTTGATTTAAATTAACGAGCATTTTTGTACGTTTCATAATTTTATCATCTCTTTATGTATGAAAAGACTGAGAAATTTATTTCATTATTACTCGTTTTATACATAATGAGAAGATGTTTTTGCCCAAAGTTCTTTTCTGTTTTGTAGTTATGGATATGCTACATTACTTGCAAGATATGAATCAAGTTCTGAAATCTTAATTCTTTCCTGACTCATAGAATCACGCATTCTAATTGTTACTGTATCATCTTGAAGAGTTTGATGATCTACAGTAATGGCCAGTGGTGCTCCTACTTCATCTAGACGTCTGTATCTCCTTCCTATTGCACCAGAATGATCCAAGAATACATCATAATCTCTTTTAATCTTTGAAAAAATCTCTTCAGTTTTTTCTGCAAGGCCATCTTTTTTTACAAGTGACAGTACGCCAACATGAACTGGAGCAAGATAAGGTTTTAGAGAAAGAACAACTCTGTCGTTTTCCTTATCCTCGCGTAAACTATGCTCCAATATGGTGTAAAGACTCCTATCTATGCCCATAGAAAGCTCAAATACATGTGGAAGAACCTTTACATCTTCATCTAATACTTCAAATTTTTCCTTACTCGTATTAGCATGACTTTTCAAATCGTAATCTGATCTGTAATTGCATGCAACAAGCTCTAACCACCCTGTTGTAGTTTCTACTTCAAAATCAAAAGCAACCGATGCATAAAATGCTTTTTCTTTATCTCCGAGTTTTCTAAATCTACTTCTTTTGATATCAATACCAGTTTTTTGATAAAACTCTGTTAGTAAACCTAGATAGTATGCAACAAGCTTGTTTGGTAAAATTCCTGAATCCAACGCCTCCTTACATGTTATGGCTTTGATAGTATCACCAACCATTATTCTGATTTCTGTATTTTCAACTTCAGAAAATTTTT
>JAHEYD010000024.1 GCA_023251795.1 Nitrosotalea sp.
TTTTTCCAGTTTTCTTGCAACTAGTGCAATATCACGTATAGCATATTCCACACCTGCAACTCTTTTTGATATTTTCAATTATCTAGACAGATATTTAGCCCCGTTAAATTCTTACTTGATCGGACCCGTTGCATAGCCAGGATAGTGCGGGTGGCTTCGGACCACCAGGTCGAGGGTTCGAATCCCTCCGGGCCCTTTTTGAATAGTTTTATCTTTTATAGATGACATAGTTTTGAATTTAAGACAGTAAAAAATACTATAATTATGAATGTATATTCGCCTTTTAAAATTGGACTAGTTTTGATAGTTATTGCTTCAGTATGGATAGCAATTGTGTTTTCAGGTAGTGAAAAAACATCACATAGTACTGAATTAGAATCAAAGGAGACTACTAGTCTTGAGTTAGATTTGAATAAAAATGGAATTGGTTTTTACAAACTTACAATTCCAAACTACTCAAAGCATATTCTATTTGTACAGATACTAGATTCTAATGGAAGTGTGATTGCGGATAAAAAAATAGCAACCAAGATGTCTGTAAATTATTTCAAGTTTTCACATAGTGGAAGATACATCATGGAAATAACCAATATTTCTGAAAAATCTATAAAAATTCAGGCAGATTTTGGCGATACAAAAGCATATGAGCTTCTAATTCCCCTGTTTATCTCATTTTCTGGGGCCGGGTTTCTCATATTCTCAGGATATAAAAAATTGAGCAGTCAAAGCACTGCACATCCAGATGAGAACACTTGATAGACTGGTAGACACAATGGAACCGAGCCAAAAAGTAAAATTAAATTAAAACCAATCCATGTTGAAGAAAGAAGAACAGAAAGTATACCAAGTTGTAGAAATATCTTTGTCCTTTTCTTTGTACTTAACAACAATAGAAATCCACCTAATGCGCTCAATAATAGACCTGTTTCAAGGACAAGATGCGAAATAGTAACTAATCCATCCACTCCATAAACTTCATGGGAGATTGAATCTGCATAACCTGCAATAATCTGTAATAATACTCCAATGATAATAATTTTCAATCCTTTTTTGATTGATGAATTTTGCGGATTGAAAATCAAAATAATTGAACTTAGGATTGCAGAACATGCGATCAATCCAACACCTGTATACACTGCAACATGTTGAACTGTCCAAAATAACTCAGGTTCGCGCATAAGATGTGACGTTGCATCCCATATACCAGCTAAAAGCTCAACAATGGTTCCAGATACAGCAAGAATGGCAATTGTATCAATTATATATTTTCTGTTTGAAATTAATGTAATTGAAAATACATTTGAAAGTTTCATCAGAATAAAATTAATTGTACAACATTATATAGAGTGTTGTCTTGAAAAGTTTAGCTCTGACTTTCTTGAGCACGTACATATGCAATAGCTTTTTTCATTTCAAGTGCACGTTCAAATAAGATCTTTCGTACTTCTATCAATTCAGATGAAGTCATACTTCGTTTTTGTGATTCAAAGAACAGTTCTGCAAATCCCCCTATCACATATCCAACAAATATTCCAAAGGCAACTTCGACATCATCTTTAGTAAGTGGTTTCAGGTCATATGCCATATTTCTCATCTGCTGAGGATTTACCATTAGATTGTCTATTAGTTCTTGAAGTACATCCTTTAGTTCTATGGAAAGTACCATAGTTTTTGTAAAGTATCATTTACAAAAGAACTTTATCAGATCAGAACATATGACAAAATTTTGATCTTTTTTGACTGGTGTAATGACTATTATATCTCATGAGAGAAGAGATTTTATGAGTCCTGGAATAGGCCTGATGAAAAGAAGACTACCAACTGAGAAAGAAGCTGTTCCTTTGGCAGTTTCTGGGATAGTAAAACAATACGGTGTGGCAGCAGAACATGTTAAGACACTTGAAACAAAATATGATGAAGATGGAGGAGACTGGTATGTCGCCCTTGGCTTTAATGAAAAGAGAGCCATTGTTAAAATGGATTCCGTACAGGGAACAATAATAGAAATTAATGAAATTTAGTAAGAATGTTGGATTTTATCTCTTAAACTGTACATTAGATACTTCGGGTTCTCCAATAATAACTAGCCCCCCATCACGTAGCTGCTGAATAAGTTGTATCACTTCTTTTTCTACCTGTCCTCTTTGAAGCCCAGTCATTTGTGCAAATGAATCCACAAGATCTGTAATTCTTCGTTGTCCGTTACATAATTTCCAAAAGTCAATAATTGCTTGGTTTACCATAAATCCTTGTTCATGTTCATTCATTAATATCAACGAACCATCTTCTTGTTTTACAACAGAACCTACTCCTTGTGGCATTGCAGTTTCATAATTTATGGGCGTAATTGTTTTTTGTTTACCATAGTTGATTAGCTTCTTGCCTGCTTCAGACATTTTTTCTGGAGTCCATGCAGGCTCCCAAACTATTTCAACATTAACACCATTTACTCCAGAAACTTTGTTAACGTATCTTTTTACATCACTGACTAATGTGTCGTGTAAAGGACAACTACGTGTTGTCATAGTCATTTTGATATCTACTTTATTGTCAGCACTTACATTAACTCCATAAATTAATCCCATGTCTACAATATTGATTGGGATTTCAGGGTCCATGCATTGTTTTAAGGAATCTATAATTTGCTGTGAAGTTACTGCAGCCATAAAATTGGTTCATTCATGTATGAAATAAATACCTTACATCTTTGATTTGAACAACTTTTTTATAGATTCTTCAAAAGACGGTTTTGCGATTCCTACTTCGGTTATGATTCCTGTAATTAGTTCGGGAGGAGTCATATCAAAAGCTGGATTTATGACATCTATATCATCAGGAGCAGTTTTTCTATCTCCTATTTGTGTGACTTCACTTCTATTTCTTTGTTCAATAATTACGTCTTCAGGGTTACTTTTTAAATCAAAAGTAGAGAGAGGGGCAGCCACATAGAATGGAATGTTATGTTGTTTTGCCATCATAGCTACTTGATATGTTCCTATTTTGTTGTAGACATGTCCTGTGCGCAAAATTCTGTCTGCGCCTACTATTACTTTGTTTACCAAGCCCTTGAACATAGCATATCCTACTGCGGTATCGGGAATTAAGCTAACATCTATACCATCATGTTTTAGTTCAAAGGCAGTAAGTCTAGAGCCTTGCATTACTGGTCTTGTTTCAGTAGCTATGACTTTGATCTTTTTGCCACTTTCTTTTGTTGCACGTATAACTCCTAGCGCTGTTCCGTATCCTACTGTAGCAAGTGCACCAGCATTACAATGAGTCATTATTCTATCGTTGTTTTCAAACAATGCTGCACCATGTTTTCCCATATTCATGTTAGTCTCTATGTCTTCTTCTGCCATTTTTTTTGCAGTTTGAATTATTAATTTTTTTATTTCAGTGACATTATTTGATTTATTTGCAACTTTCATTATTTTATCAAGACCCCACGCAAGATTTATTGCAGTGGGCCTAGTTTCAAAGAGAGTATTTCTTGCTTTTTCTAGATCTTCTAAAAGTTTTTCTTTTGATTTTGCTTTGCTTTGTAGTGCAGCCAAAGCTAATCCAAAAGCACCTGATATCCCTATAGCTGGAGCACCTCTGACTACGAGAGTTCGGATTGCATTTGCTACATCCTTGTAATCAGTGTATTTTACAAAAACAAGCTTGTTTGGCAATTTTGTTTGGTCTATCATAACAACAGCGTTATTTTTCCATTCAACTGTTCTAAGGCTAGAATGGATTTTTGTTTTGAGTTTTACCAATTTTGAGTTATCTGTTTCATATCCTATATTTATAATGATACGAATTTCAAAAAATAGCAAAGTTAGTGTTTGTCAAGAACAGACCCCACCATAAGATCGATTGATTATATCAAAAGTAGACTATTATGATATTGCTATTCTATTGATATCAAATGAATAGTCATCTCATTCCGATAGTCAAAAGAAAAGCATTTTTGAAATTATTCCTGTTTAAGATGTTTCTTCCATCAAAAATTAATAATGGTTTTCTTGCTTTTGCAAAAGATTTGCTATCTAGTTTAGAATACAATTTATGATCAGACGAGATAAAGACAAGAGTAGCCTTGTCAACTACAGAATTTAAATCTGAGGACAGGTGTACAGTTGAGGGAAGTAGATCATCTTCTAGGATGAACGGATCATGAACAGCTATCTTACACCCTTTTTTCAGAAATTCTTTGACAACAGTATAAGTTGGAGATAATCTGGAATCCGAAACTTCGCCTCTGAATCCTAAACCTAGCACAGCTATCTTGATTCCTTTTGGTTTTATCTTGTATTTGGCAAGTAGATTTAGGGAATCGTTTACACATTTTTTTGGCATGAAATCATTTCTCTTTCTTGCAAATTCTATCATTTTGAGATATTTTCCTAATTTTGATGATGCTTCAATAATCATTCTTGGATAGACGGGGATGCACAATCCACCTACGCCAGTTCCCGGATTATGTAGATGACAGAAGGGTTGGGAGTTTGCTCCCTTTTTTGCCTCCCAATAGTTTACTCCCGTTTTTTCACAAAAATCCGCAAGCTCGTTTGCCAATGCAATGTTAACATCTCGATATACTCCTTCAAATAATTTTTCAGCCTCTGCATTTGCTAGCGATGACATTCTCAAAACTCCTTTTTTTGAAATTAATTTTAATAACTCTTCTCCAAATTCAAGACTCTTTTTTCCTAGTCCTGAAACAATTGCTGGATAGTTAAATTCAATATCTTCTAACGCTCTACCTTCATAGATTCTTTCAGGATTGTATATGAAGTAAAAATCTCGTTCTCCTTTTAATTTACTGTATTTTTCAAGAATTGGTAATACTACTTTTTCAGCAGTTCCTGGTGGAATTGATGACGAAATCAACACTGCGTCGTCCTTTTTGAGACCTTTAGCTATGTTTTCACTTACGGAGATTAGAATTTTTAGATTTATTTTATTATTTTTAAGGCTAACAGGAACTGATACAATTTTGATGTCAGATTGTTGAGTAGCTGCTACACCATTTGATGTCAAGGAAAGTGTATTATTTTTTAGAGCTTTTGCGAATGTTTCAGAGATAAATGGTTCTTTTTTATGAGATGTTCCTGATTTTATCTCTGATAGTAGTTTTTTTGAAATATCAACTCCTATTACTTTGGCTCCTGCTCTAAGCCATGCTGCTGCTAATGATCCACCTACGTTTCCTAATCCATATACTGAAAATATTTTCTTGTGATTTAATATTAAGGATCTTAAATTCTTGTGATCAGACAATTAACAATTTGTGTTATGTACCACTAATTTAATTTAATGTTGAGTAGTGATAGAAACTAAAAATGATAATATTATACACTTACGACTATGATTATGAAATATATAGATTTACAAAGTAATTTTCAGTGTATATAGATAGCGATGGGTGTTTATACAATAAATGCATTTTAGAAATAGAGAAAAAATAGGTGATAAAAATAATGAGCAGATTAGATAAATTAGGAACTTACTACATCATAATAACATGTAGAAACTCCGAGGATAAAATTAAGGATGCCATATATTCATTAAAAAAACAAACCATGCAACCAGAACATGTAGTAGTAATAGATGATGGTTCGAAAGATAATACCTCTAAAATTTTAAAAGACATACAAAAAGAATGGAGCAAATTATATGTAATTACCAATCACGATTTGGGATATGATATAGGCAGAATAGTAAGTAATTGGAACAAAGCAATAAATCTTGCAAAGAAAATGAATTTTAAAAACACTGATTATCACATGTTGAGTACAGATGATACTGTATACGAAGATCATTATGTTGAAAAAATAATAAGGCACATGGAACAAAACAAAAATCTTGCAATTGTATCTGGAACATATGATGATAATACATATGTTACACCACATGGTGCAGGAAGACTTGTCAGAAATTCGTTCTTCAATAAATGTGGGGGAATATATCCAGAGAAAATGGGTTACGAGTCTGCAATATTACATATGGCTACACAATATGGATACACTTATGAAATTTTAAATGAAGCAAGGTTTGAGCATACAAGAGAGCTTGGAACAAATCACCATTTTTATGAATTTGGTGCAAGTATGCGTACATTAGGATATAATCCAGTTTTCGTATTTGGAAGATTCTGTGTCTATTTCATTAAAGGAAAACCTATTGGGAGAATGGGTGCGATATACATGCTGTATCATTATTTAAAATATAAACCAAAGAAAGAAGGCTATCACAGTATGTATGACAAAAAATTTAGAGACTATATTAGATCTACACAAAAAGGCAGAATGATAAGGATAATTGGAAAAATTACAGGATGGTAATTTCTTATTAAATCCCGATTTTGTATCTTGACATAAAGTTTAATCTAGATTACAAATACATTAACCAAGATATTCAACCAGATTTATCAAAGTCTGGATTTAATTCATGATTTAAAAAATGTTCCTTTTTATGTTTCTTTAGAATCAATTCCAAATATTTCAATACCTCCTCATTTTCTTCCTTAGTTGTTTTTCCTTGCAACAAACGAATTAGATACCTATTTTGCCATGCCCATATCCAATTTTCTTGAATCATTGCCTCATTTTCAACTGTGTATTGATTACGTCTGTGCCAGTAGCCAATAACAATTGCACTTGGAATGTACAACGCTAGAAAAGCCAATGTGAAAGTAGCAAGGTTTGTAAATATTGTATGAAGAGCAGGAATATCTTTTATTGCAAAATTGTATGCTATCAAAATAAAATTTGCAAAGCTCATGACGAAAGCAAGATAAGAACCATGACCATTTCTAAAATCGAGCCATCGTCTACGAAGAAAATTGGCAATCATTTATCGCAATTTGTAGTGGGCTTCCTATTAATTTAGATTGTTATGCACCAAAACTTGTTCTAGTTAATATTCAACCTACAAGTCCTTCTTAAAATAAAATAATCTCAATTCATTATAACTAGTTAATGTACGGTCATGCAATAATCCATCGCTAGAGTTTTTGTGTTTTTTTCATGGTTTTACTGATAAACAATCTATACCAAATTTCTAACGAGAGAATTCCTAACATTTTGCTGATGTAACGGACATTTAATTCTAAATTATCTTGTCGTAATTTTTTATGTATTGTGTTTAACCATTCTTCATTAATGATCTTATTTTTTACTATTTCAGATTCTGAATTCACATAAGTATTAATGGTTTCTTTAGCAGTCTTATTCCATAAAGAACACAAGTCAATGGTAAATCCCTTTTTGATGGGTTGAATTTTTTTAAAACCTTTTTGCCTTCCTAGAATTGAATGTAATGGGATTTTACCTTGTATTTTTTTAGGATCATATTTCATATTCCATGGGATATGAGTCGCAAATTTTATCATTTTTTCAGTAAGAAAGATTGATTTAATGTCTAGATCTAGATATTTCCCAAACGCATTATTAGTAGGAATCCAATCATAGAGCAGTTTTCCATTAAAATCAGCAAGGAAAACTTGATCTAGTGGTTCAAGATTATTATTAAAATAAGGTTTTAGAAGTTTGTATATTTTTCCCCATGAGAACTTTATTTTGGAACCAAACATCTTGTCTTGATCTGGAACCCAGTCCCGTTCATGACATGAAAGATATAGTTTTGTTTTTTTCTTCCAATCTGCATTTTTTGGTAAATTTGAAAGAAATTTTTTGTATCTAAAAGTATACCCGCCAAACAATTCATCACCGCCGTCACCAGAATAAAAGATACTTGATTGTTTACTGGCTGCAGCCATTGGGTAGTACTGATATAGATTCCATCTTGGTTCTTTTACAATGGAAATTAATTGTGGTAATTCACTTAGGACGTCGTCTTTTATTATGTAATGAAAATTACAATCGTAAATTCTGGATATCTCTTTGGCTCTTTGGATCTCATCATCTTCATCACCAAAACCCATGCTAAAACATTCGAGTTTGATATCAGGAAGTACTGACCGTATTATTGCTAAAGTAAGTCCAGAATCAATTCCACCACTGAGAGACAATGAAATACTATTAGCTTTCGATTTTTTTTTCATTATTAATAGATCGTCTTTTACAATATCATTTATTTTCGATTCAATGTCATTAGTCTTAATTGGGGTAAAATCTTTGTAAGATAATGGCTTCATCAAGGAAACCTTGTCAGGATCATACCTTAGTGTAAGAATTTTTGAAATTGAATTGTAATTAATTTTTAGTTGTTCCGTATTCAAAAAAAAATATTTTGATAATAAAAGTGATGGTATTAACATCCATTTCCTGCGATGTTGTAGAAACCAATAGGTGGAAGTGAATTGATTTACGTTAAAGCTTGAGATGCTTCATGGAACATTTGACTTTTTGCACAGCCTGCGGCAAGTTCGTCTCCTGATCCTCGTCTCATGATTCCTCGATATAAGCCATCTTCTAGTTTTGCGCCTACTCTTTGTTCCCATTCTTCTACGGTAGTAGAGTATTTCTTTTGGATTCTGTCTCTGTACCATTCAGGTATTACATTAAAAGCACAGAACGGAACTATTCTAAGATCCGGTGTTACATAATGAATATCACACCTTTGTAATCTTTCTAGGTCTTCGTTGTATTTGTCTTGGAAGTGCATCATTCCCAAGAACAATCCTTTAACGTGCCATGAACCAACAGAGTCAAATGACCTTTTCATCAAAATGTTTCCAAACATCTTTGCCAAATCAAGACCAGCAGGTTGTTTCTTTTTATCAACAAAACTGGAAAGCTTTCGTACAACCTCTAACATTGTAAAGTATTTGTTCTTTCCAGAACGGATTTCTTCTGCCTTGTCTTCGAATAGCTCTAACATTCCCTGAATGTCTGCAAATCTGGTCAGTGGTACAAACTTCTTTGTTTCTTGATCTTCGAAAATGTACGTACCGGCACCACATGCAAAGTGAATCGATAATTCGTATTTTGGTTTGCTTGAAAATGCCTCTATGACATTTGTAAGAGGCATGCAACTTGGAACTGGGAACCAGTCATCGACTGTAACTTCAGCACCAGTCTGTTCCTCAATTCTTTGGATACAGTCAGGAATTGTAATTCGATATTTCTCACGTTCTTTTTTGCCCATTCTTCCTGTCAAGGAGACTGGTTGGAAGTTTACTGCATGGACAACATCTAGGTTCTTTTGCGCATATCTGATTATACCACCTAGTTCGTGATCATTAATTGATTTGATAACTGTTGGAACAAAAACTACCGTAGTGCCTGTCTTTCTTGCACTCTCAAGAGCATATGGAACTTCCCAATGGTTCTTTGGATTTGTTCTTGCAGTTACACCGTCAAAACTGAGGTAAAGGTTGTTAACACCGGCTAGTCTTACTTCACGCATTGCTTCTGGATCCAGAGCAAATCTAATTCCGTTTGTATTCATTTGTATATGATCAACACCTTCTTCTTTCATTATTTTAATAACATCAACAATGTCCTCACGCAACATAGGTTCACCACCAGTTATTTGCATCGAGTTTCCAGGAATTGGTCTTTCTGCTCTCAGAGTCTTCATCATTGCCCTTACTTGGTCATGTGATGGTTCATACATGTATGCACCTTCAAGTCCCTTTTTCACATAGAAGAAACAGTACCAACATGTTAGATCACACCTGTTAGTAACTATCATGTTTGCCAATCCACTGTGAGATAAGTGATTTGAACAAAGACCACAGTTGTTTGGACACGAACATTTCTCAATCATAACATTTGGAGCGTGAGCGCCTTTTCCGTCCATCCAATAAGTGCTAAACTTTTTGTACATTTCATAGGAACCAAAGTAGAGCTCCTCACATTCGCCATGTGTTGGGCAGGTCTTTGTCATGAATACTTTGCCATCTCTTTCAAAAACCTCTGCATCCAGAATCATGTTGCAGTCAGGACATATACTTTGAGTAAATCTTATTGTAGATTTCTTACCTAGTGTAGGTACCTTCTGGTTGGCAATCTGGATTAGTTCCATACTAATCGCTTGTTTTCAGAGTTAGTATTTAATCGATTTCCTACAAGACACCGGTGGTTTTGTGAAATTAAGCGTCATTCAATATGCTAGATTTGTGAACATCCATAGTTGACATATATATCAAAAGACTAGAATGAAAAATAGATGAGTCTTTCAGATAAGGCACGAAAGGCACTTGAAAAAATAGGCCTCACAAGTTATGAGATAAAGACGTATTCTGCACTTTTAAAAACTGGTCAGATAAATGCATCAGATCTAAGTCAGAAATCTGGTGTGCCATATTCAAAAATATACGAAGTATTGGGTACGCTGGAAGAAAAGGGATGGATCGGTTCAGATGAATCAAGACCTACACAGTATTTTGCAAAACCACCTTCTACTGCAATAGAAAATACAAGACAGGCTCAAGAAGTTGAATTCAAAAACAACGAATCCACAATTTTAAAAGAACTTACTCCACTTTATGAGCAAAGCGGTACCAGTGAACGACCTGACATTTGGGTTCTTTCAGGAGTGGTAAATATTGCTTCTAAAATTTTGGAAATGGTAGATTCGTGTAGAAATGAAGTATTGATAGCAATACCAAAAGTTGCAGAAGATCTGGCAAAGGAAGCATTACCTAAGCTTAGATTATTACATGACAGGGGAGTAGACATCACAATATTAGTTTCTGAGGACGTAAATTTAGAAACCCTCAAAGCATTATCACGAGTGGCTAAAGTAAAAATAAAGAAAGGACTTTTTGGTGGTGGTGTAATATCAGATAAAAGGTATGTTGTGATATTACTTGGAGAGGATCTTGGCACTTCCGGATCTGCAGAAGCAGTAGCTATATGGGCGGATCATTCTGGTCTTGCTGGCTTTGCACGTGAGTATTTTGAATACTTATTAAAAGAATCAAAGGATGTAAAGTGAGGTAAAATAATCTGTCAAATACGAAAGACGAAGTTCTGTTTGTCGGAACTGCAGAAGCTGAACATGTTGAGATGTATCTAAAGGCCATATGGCATATAAAAGAAAGTGGCAATCCTGTGAAGATTAGTTCAATATCTAAGATGTTAAATGTTAGACAACCAAGTGTTGTTCAAATGCTAAAAAAGCTAAACGAATCCAAGCTTGTCAATTATAATAAGACAGGTGTTTCGTTGACCAAAAGTGGAGAACAGGTGGGTTCTAACATGATGCGAAACAGCAGGTTGTTAGAAGTTTTGATGGATAGTGCGCTTAAAGTAGACATAGATGAAGAGATGGTTTGTGGAATAGAACATCATATGAATGAGCAGTTTACAGATGCTCTTTGTACAATGTTAAAGCATCCAAGAAAATGTCCACATGATCACGATATTCCACGTGGAAAGTGTTGCAAAAATTAATTTTGAAATAAGTTATATCTTAGTAAGAGTTTCAAATCATCATGACTTGTTTCTGTGGTTGTGAAACCTATATCCGTGATTCTAATGGCTTTAAGATAGGATGTGTAAAGTGTAGTCACGGCCCACAAAATCACGAGGAAAGTTTCAAGCTAAAATCAAATCTTGAAGATAGTCAAAAGCGTGGTTCTCTTTCATAATTATTCTCCAATTAACTTGACAAGAACTCTTTTTGATCTCCTTCCATCGAATTCTCCATAGAATATTTGTTCCCATGGTCCAAAATCAAGCCTACCATTGGTGATCGCTACAACGACTTCTCTACCCATGACTTGTCTTTTTAGATGAGCGTCTGCATTGTCTTCTCCTGTCTTATTGTGTTCATATTGATCTACTGGTTCATGTGGTGCTAATTCTTCAAGCCATTTTTCATAGTCATGATGAAGACCGCTTTCGTTATCATTGATAAATACACTTGCTGTGATATGCATCGCATTTACCAAACAAAAACCCTCCGTGATACCACTTTTTTCGACAATCTTTTCAACCTGTGAGGTCATGTTTACAAATCCTCTTCTCGATGGAATGTTGAATGTTAGATATTCTGTAACTGATTTTATGAGTATACAAACACAAGATTTGATGATAAAGATATTGTGAATGCAGGCTCAGAACTCAAGATCCTTCTCATCAAATCAAAGGGATTTGGTCATCAACGCCTGCAAGTATTAAATTCTCTAGTTCCTAATTGAGTCTTTCAAGAAGCTTGATAAAAGGCAAATGATTAAATTTTGTCGAGATGGTTGCAATAGATGCTACATGTTCGCTTGAGAGTTTCAGGAAATTTGTAATCCTTAGTACCTGTAATTCTTTCATTCCTGAAAGCTACTTTGAGGATTATGAGGTATTTCCAGAACGTGAAACGACTCCTGGTCTCATTTATGTTGAAGCTGCAGACAAAGTGACTTTGAAAAAAATTCGCGATATGACCTTTGTTAATGCAAAGGATGTATTAGGCATGATATACTCCTCAAAGAGTGGAAACACCAATCTAAAATGGCGTCAAATTAGACGGAATACGGGCAAGGTTGTTGGTGAGGCCTCTACAAACACGCTTGTAAACCTTACAGAAGCGGGAGTTTTAACTCAAGAATGGGTTCAAAATTATTTAAGAAAAAAGTCTGGAGAACAACCCACCAAGGCTAGTGAATTAACAAACTAACCTCTTTTCTTTTTTATTGTTCTTTTTCTAATGAAAGCAGATTGAAATGATCACAAAAAAAATTGATGAAAATTCAGTATCGTTAATACCAGAAGAATCAGACGATCTTTTTGTATTAAGAAGGATAATAAAAAAAGAAGACAAACTTACTGGTGATACCACACGTGCTATTAGACAAGAAAAAGAATTTGCAAGACCAGATAGAGGTGAGAGGATCAAAATACGAGTTGCATTAAATGTAGAAAAAGTTTCAATCGACGACGTTGTGGATAGACTAAAAGTTCATGGTACAATAATAGAATCAGATAGTGAATCAGTACAGAAAGGATCACATCATTCATTGACACTCAAGATAGGCGAACCAATTACTTTGACCAAAAAGAAATGGGGCGATCTTGAGAAAAAATTGATTTTTGATAAAAAAGAAAATTTTGGGTTTTTATTAGTAGCAATAGATACTGGAGATTGTGGGATAGGTAGACTAAGCGGTACTCACTTGAAGTTAATGCCAAACATGTACTCAGGTGTAAGTGGAAAGAGATACAAAGCAAAATTCAACATTGAAACATTTTTTGAAGATGTTCAAGTGGCAGTCTCATCTTCTATACGAGAAGATGACATAATCATAATATTTGGACCTGGTGAAACTAGAAAAAGATTTAGTAATTATCTCTTAGAAACCTCAATTGGTAAAAAACACAAAATCCAAGTTATTGAAGGAATTGATTCTGGTGGGGAAGATGGAATTTACACATTTGTAAAATCACAGGCCATGAAACAAGCTATGTCTGAAAGCAAACTTGCCAAAGTATCACATATAATAGATGAGATAATGCTACTAGTTAACAAAAAGAGTAACAAATTCACTATGGGTTTTGCTGAAACTGAAAAGGCAAATGATGTAGGAGCTGTAGAGTCAATTATTTTTTCTGACAAGGTTTTTGAAAAACAAGATGAAGATAAAATCATAGAATTTTTAAATCAGGCTGAAAGTAAAGGTGTTGAAATATTTTCCGTTGATTCTACTACAGATGTGGGATTAAGAGTTTCAGCGCTTGGAGGAATTGTTTCACTTTTGCGTTTTGTTCCTAATTAGTTGAGGTTACAAGCCAATCCAGATATGGTTTGTTTAGTGATTTTACTTTAAGCTCAGCAATTTCTGGAACTTTGTATGGATGTGATTTTTTTATCTTATTTTTTAATAATTTTTTTTTCTTATCTGTTGTTTTAAAAAATGCCAAAAATTCTGCAGTGTTTTCAAGATTATTCTGCCATGTATAAATAGAATTTATTTTTGTGAAATTTACACATGCGGCAAGCTTTTCTTTAACTGACATATTTGCAATTTTCAAAATCGATTTTTTATCTGGATATGTTGAGATTATTATGACTGCTCCCATAGCAACTGATAAATTTGCCCTGACTAAAAAGAGTATCAATTACTTTGGCATTTGATTTTTCTGCAAATAATCCCATCTTCTATGTTTTGATTGTGTGGGTAATAGTTTTTTCACTGGCCAAAGTCTCCAAACTTGATAAACGTGGTTTTGAAATAACACCTTATAGTCTTACATACAAAAATCGTAACGTACAGCTTGTTCTAACTAAGCTTTTAGGTAGGACTGAGAGAGCTACAAAAGTATTCTCAAACACAAGTGTTGTTGCGGGATTTATAATGATGGGTTTTGCTTTCTGGTTTCTGATTTCCAACATATTCAATTTCTTTGTCAAGCCAGAGTCATTTTCCGAAGTAACAGTTCTGATACCAGGAGTAACAATACAAACTACATCAGCTCTTGTGCCATTTTTGTTATCAATTCCTATTGTTCTAGTAATACACGAAGGTGCGCATGGGATTGTTGCCACTTTGGAAAAAATAAAGATCAAGACAGGGGGATTTGCTGTATTTATTGCGCTTTTTGCTGGCTTTGTCGAACCGGATGAAGAAGAATTTGCCAAGGCAAAAAAGATTTCAAAACTCAGAGTGATAGGCGCGGGAGCAACATCAAACGTTATTTTTTCTTTTATAATAGCTGGCCTCCTTATCTTTAATCCATCTTTTGCATTGTTGACACCAGAACCTATCAGAGGAGTATTTTATAATGAACCAATAGGGGTTCCCATAATTTCTGTGACTGAGGGAACGGGAGCTGCTGCTGCAGGTTTACTTAAAGATGACACAATTACTGCAATAAATGGCATTCCTGTTGTTCAACCCCAAGATTTTGCAAAGATAAAGCTTGTACCTGGTGAAACAGCAATGGTCACAATAATTAGAAATGGTGAGACTTTGCAAATTCCTGTTGTAACTAAGGCATCACCAGATGATCCAAAAAGAGGCTTACTTGGAATAACAAGAGCTGCATTTCCATCATATCAACCGGTAGTCCCTTATTACATACCATGGAGTCCAGAAGCTTTCACGTTTCTACTTTGGCTTTGGATGCTCTCCTTTTTCATTGGCATCTTCAACATGCTTCCTCTGCCCATCCTAGATGGTGGCAAATTCATTCAGAGCATAATTGAGAAAAAAACCTCGGATAAAATAGTAAAAAGTGTTATGTGGTCACTTTATGGTTTTACGTTTATTTTGTTTGCACTAAACATTGGATTTTCCGTAGCCAAATCTGGTTTTATTACTATCTAATTATAATTTTAATTCCTAGAAAATCGCATATGGTTAAATTTGGGCACAAAAAAGTTCCTTTATGAATTGTAATAGGTGTGGAAATATTGCAGTTTTTTCTAGAAAGTATTCAGGAGAGAGTCTTTGCTCTTGCTGTTTTTCGGACTCGATTGTAAAAAAAACGTCTAAAACGATATCAAAATACAATATGATTCAAAATGGAGATGTCGTTGGAGTGGCAGTGTCTGGAGGAAAGGATTCATTATCACTTTTACATGTGCTTAAAAAGATGTCTGAATCTCATAACTTTAAGCTGATAGCAATAACAATAGACGAGGGAATTCCTGGCTATCGTGATGAAGCGTTAGAGATTGTAAGAAATTTCTGCAACAATCTGGATGTGGAGTACAGATCCTATGCGTACAAAGATCTTTTTGATTTAACATTAGAAGAATCACTTGAGCTTAGAGAAAATGAAAAGATATCATCATGTTCAATCTGTGGAATATTACGAAGACGTGCAATAGATTTTGGTGCTAAAGATTTGGATGTTGACATAATAGCTACAGGTCACAACTTAGACGATGTTCTTCAAACTTTTATTATCAACGTACTGTCTGGAGATACAAACAAGATTGGATGGATGGAATCTGCCACATCAACAAACAAGATGAGGAAGATAAAGCCTTTCTGTGAAATTTACGAAAATGAAATTGTGTTTTATGCTTTTACAAACGAAATTCCTTTCCAGTCAGAGGAATGCCCACACATGAACGAGGGAATAAGAACAGAAATACGTGAATTCCTAAATTCTTTAGAAAATCATCACAGTGGGATTAAAAATAGCATGTATGGTTCTGTTATGAAATTGATTCAAATAGTAAAAGATGCAAACTACAAACAAAGAAGAGTCTGTCAAAAATGTGGCAATCAATGTACGGGCGAGATATGTTCAGTTTGTACCATGCTTGTAAATTTAAAACAGGATCGATCCTAATGCAAATATAAGATTTCATTGTATGGTATATTGGTAGTAGGTAGGATCGGGGCGCCAGCCGTGCCCCCTATCTGAAACCGGCTATATGCAGAGATCAGTAACTGCTGGGTAAATCTCTAGATTGATAGTACCTGCTTGACTTGCGGAAATGAAATCACGCCGAAGCGGGTGGATGCAGGACTGAAGCTGTCCGAAGGGATAGTCTTCAAGACCTAACTGCTGAAAGGGATGAGGTCCGGGAGGGAGCAATCCTAAGGCGGAGCATTCACGCTGCGTCGTCTACGTGGCGGATCTTGCTTGACTTGAGATGGGGCTATTTGTTTAGACCGGAGCTAGCAGAGCTACTACTAAATATTCATGATTGACTGTTTATAATATGGACGATCTGATTTTTTCTGGACATAATAGAACTTATGATGATTTCAAAAAACATCTTACACCGACAATAAAACCACTTTTTGATTTATTAAGAGATTATTGTTTTTCTTTTGGAAAAAATGTAATTGAAGATGTGCGTATGCACAGAGTAGTATTTTGCAAGTCTATGACGTTTAGGTTTTTTGCAGATATGGAGCCGCAACAAGAGTCTATTTCAATAAAAATAAGAAGAGACCGAAAAGAACCTCAAAAAGTTGTACTGATAAAACTGGGTCAAGATCTTAGCGAAATAAAAAATCTTCTTTTGGATGCTTATAATACAATACATTAGTACAAAATATCAAATTTTGAAAACTCACCTTTGTATTTTTCATTGACGATTTGTACATCTTCAACTATGGCATTTGTAGGTCCCCTGTGACTCCATTCTACTACCTCGCTTACATCTACATCTTGGCCTTCTAGTATTACCTCAACTCTACCGTCCTTGAGATTTCGTACCCAGCCTGTAACATTTTTCTTTTCTGCCATAGTTTTAGTCGTTTGTCTAAAAAAAACCCCTTGAACTTTACCTTTCACAAAAATATGCACCCGTTGATTTGCCACGTAAGAGTTCTTTTTTCAGGACTAATTAGTCTTGAGTGTAAAAATATTAAGATGAACTGCTGTCTTGTCTCTCTTTAATTCTTGCACGTCCAGTCTTTCTGGCTGCAATGCTACCGACTTTTCTTCCGGGAGGTGCATTTCTTGAAACAGTAGAGCTTCTACCTACATGTTGATGTCTGCCACCACCATGTGGGTGCACATATACAGCTTGTGCAACACCTCTGACAATTGGATATTTCTGTCCTTTAGATCGTTTTCTACGCCATGCATTACCTGCTCGCATAAATGGTCTATCACCTGCACCCCCACCAGCAAGAGTTCCAATCATTGCCCTATTCTGAGGATTTAGTGTAGTGAATTTTCCTGATGGTAGTTTTATTGTAACACCTTCTGAGCTATGTGAAAACACGGTTGCGGATGTGCCTGCTGACTTTACAATTGTTCCGCCATCACCAAAGTGTTTTTCGATATTACTAACAATTGTTCCGTCAGGAATATTTTGAATGCTAATTACATTTCCTGGAGAAATTCCAGATTTTAATCCAAACTGAATCTTTGAACCAATTTTTGTACCAAGAATTGCAGGAATATATGAAGACGAACCATCATCGAATCGGACTTTAGCAAGTGGTGCATCACGACCTCTTTCATGAACTAGATCTACGACTTGGCCTTCTCGTTGTTCTGAAAGTCCAAATCTTGGGTATTTTGCGGGTGATAACTTACCAGTAGTAGCTGCACGAAATTGCATTCCACCTCGACCACGTCTTCTAACTAGAGGTCTTTTACCCAATGTAGAAAATGTTGCTCTCTCTTGTAGATTTTAAGCTTTGGATCTTGTATGTAATGGATCAAAGGCGACAAAGGTATAAAAATTAGTTTAGGGCAGTTTAATTTGTGAGCCAGAATGCACTTTCCCTTAAAGTACTCGAGGCATATACGCGCGATGTTGGTAGAGGAGTAGCTCGAATTGATTATGATTCAATGGATTCACTAAGTGCTTCAACTGGCGATGTTATTGAGATTAAAGGTAAGCGTAGAACTGTTGCAAAGTGTTTACCACTTTATCCTTCTGATGAAGGAAAGGGAATAATTCGAGTTGATGGACTTGTAAGAAACAATGCTGGAATAGCTATTGGCGACACTGTGGCAGTTCGAAAAATAAAAGCAGTCGCTGCTGAAAAAGTAGTTGTTGCCCCATTGGAAGCAATTCCACCAATAGACGAAAGATATCTTGCTGATGCTCTAGAAAGTGTTCCTTTGATTAAAGGAGATAATGTAATGGTACCATATTTTGGTGGAAGATTAACTTTTCAAGTGATAGGAGTCACACCAGCGGCAGATGCAGTGCTTGTAACTCAAAAGACAGTATTTCACATTGCAGAAAAAGGTGAAACCCTGCGTGGAGTTCCACAAGTTACTTATGAAGACATAGGAGGGTTAACTGATGAAATTAAAAAAGTTAGAGAAATGATCGAGCTTCCTTTAAGACATCCAGAAATTTTTGAAAAATTAGGAATTGAAGCCCCAAAAGGAGTGTTGCTTTATGGTCCACCCGGTACTGGTAAGACTTTGTTAGCAAAAGCAGTTGCAAATGAAAGCAATGCTCATTTTATCAGTATTTCTGGTCCTGAAATTATGAGTAAGTTCTATGGAGAAAGTGAAGCAAGGTTACGAGAAATTTTCAAAGAGGCAAAGGAAAAATCTCCTTCTATAATTTTCATTGATGAAATTGATTCCATAGCTCCAAAAAGAGAAGAAGTAACAGGAGAAGTTGAGAGAAGAGTTGTTTCTCAATTGCTTTCACTGATGGATGGATTGGAAGCAAGAGGCAAAGTGATTGTTATATCCGCAACAAACAGACCAAATGCAATAGACCCAGCTCTTAGACGACCTGGAAGATTTGATAGAGAAATTGAGATTAAAGTACCTGATAAGAAGGGCAGAAAAGACATTCTCATGATACACACAAGAAACATGCCATTAAGTGATGATGTAAACTTGGAAAAAATTGCAGCAATAAGTCACGGCTATGTTG
>JAHEYD010000076.1 GCA_023251795.1 Nitrosotalea sp.
TGTCATATGAATCAGAAAATTTGGTTTTGAAAGTAAAGATCTTTTCGTTTCTGTTTTACCCGTGATTTTCTTTGAAATTCTACAACCTTCATTAGATTCTGACGAATGAATAGCGCGAATTTTCTTAATTTTTGAGTAGTAATTTAATGTGCAATCACTATACTCGTTTGGACCACTAATCCCTACACCATCACAATTTCGTATGAGTCTGTTAAGTTCTCTTTTTTTTGATTCTGGCAAACAAATGTTTTTTTTGATTGATCTTATGTTTTGATAATATTCAATTCTTCCTAGTATTATAGACCTTATAGAAAGGTCAGAAATGGCATTTTTTAGAAGAACAATTCCCTTCTCTCCCCCTTCTCTAAAATCAATAAAAGTTGTAATCCCCTTTTTTATCATTGAAAGACAGGAATTTCTAATGAAACTTTCAAGATGCGAAGGTTCTGAATTTCTAAGAATTTTTTGTTTAAATCCAACTATTGGGTTGATTTTATCTTCAGCGTCATACTCGATGCCAATGTCTTTGGCTATAGAATCCCCCACGTGGGTATGAGCGTTAATTAACCCCGGTATGAGAAGAAACCCTTCACAATCATGGGTTTGCTCTTTAGGATTCGGTTTTAGGTTGCTTGCTATTCCACCAAAAACTTGGCCAGAAATTCGGACATTTGCATGGTTTACAAAATCTAGATCGCTACCGTAAAGCACGCTAACATTTTTCATCAGCATGGTAACTCAAGAACTCGTTGCCTTTCTCCTGAATTCCTCAATTTTCTAATGGCATCAAGAGATTTCGTGGCATGATTTGCTGCTTCTCTGGCAGTCTTTGCTCTTCCTATTCCACAGTTCATGATGATAGAATATTTTTTTTCCATAAGTTCCAAGAACTTGATCGCATTTGCCTTTCCATCTTCGGAAGAAATTATCATAAAGTTATCTCCCCCCATAAAAAAAGTAAGCGAGTTTTTACCAAGAAAAAATTCCGACATTTCTGAAAATATTCTAAACATAAGTGACGAAATCTCGTATGGTGATTTTGCTGAGGAAATAGAAGTGGTACCATCAACATCCATATGCAGTATCTGCACGTCTTGAACTGCTTTTCCATCCATGAAACCTAGTATGTTGTGATCCTTGTCCAGAATTGTGTTGGATTTTCTTGCCTCTGATGCTTTTAGGTTTGCTTCAAATGGTGTTTTACCGTATCCAATAGTCATAGAGAGGCCAAGTGAAAATGATTTTGACAATTTCTCTTGAATTTCTACATGATCCTTTAGTGAGAGACCATTTGATATTGCAAAAAGTTCATCAAACCGATTAGAAAATACAAGACAGTTTTTTTCTGAAAAATGTTTCTGTATTTCTTTGTATAAGGACGATTGTAAGATCTGTAAATGATGTTCTCTGTCACTTCCTAGTGTGAGTGTCCAAGGTCCATAGCCTGTTATTTTTATTATAGTTAACTGAATCATTTCATCTAATCTTTTCTAGTTGTGTTGTTATCTTTGCTATAGCCTCTACTGCCCTCTCTGCAACAGGTCTTACCCTTGCATGTGCCTGTCTGTCTGACATTCCTGGTCCTGCTATTCCTAGGCTCACCGGTTTTTGATGCTTTATAGAAAGATCTGTAAGTGCATGTGCAGTAACGTTAGCAATAAGCTCGTCATGTTTAGTTTGACCTTTAACTACAGCCCCAAGTGTGATCACTCCGTCAATTTCTTTTTTTTGTAGTAAAATATCTATCACAAGCGGCATATCAAAAACGCCAGGTACTTTGCATGTGTATTTGATATTTAGTTTAAGATTTTTTGCTTTTTCAAGAGCTACGTTAAGCATTTTCGAAGTTATCTCTTGGTTGAACTCCGCAACCACTATGGCTACATTCAATATTAGTGCACCTTAGAAAATTCTAAGAGATCTTTACCATCTATAAATGGAATAGCATTTTCTTTAGCGTAATTTATGGCCTTTTCAACTGATAATGCAGTAAATGATTCTGAATCTAACATTTCACAAATTGCTGCTGCGGGCGATAATTGTGCCAGCCCCATAAGGTAGACAGACATTTCTGTGTGACCAAGTCTTTTTGATAAAAGGCCATTTTTGGCTATTAACACAGGTACGTGTCCGGGTGTTTTAAAGGACGATACAAATTCTAGTTTTCTAGTACCATTAAATTTTTTGAAAAGATTAGCCATTTCTTTTATTGTTAGTGCTCTATCTCTATCGGTAATACCAGTGTATGTTTGTGCATGATTAATTGAAATTGAGAATGAAGGCTGGTCTCCATATGGTGCCTTTCCCATGATCATCTTTTTTGATTCTAGATCAAGTTCCTGCGAGCGTGAAAGAATATCATGCATGTAGTGCAATCCTATACTTTCAGCAAATGTACTGTCTATTGCAAGACATACTAGCCCTCCCGCATGTTGGCGCATCCTAGCTATATGCGGAGGTGTAACAAATTCTGCAGCAACTACCATATCCACCTCATTTTCTCTTCTTCCGCTATCGTGAAGCAACACAAATTCACCTCTTTTCAGAGAAGAAATTGCTTCGTTTAAGGACATAATGAAAAACCCTCTTATTTCAATTATAAAGGTTACTACAAAATTAGTATTTACCATTAAAGTAGTAAATCCTTAATTCTCTGCTAATACGTATTTTCCAAGAATGTCGGTTTCAATATTAACTTTATCTCCTACTTTTTTTGTTCCAAGATTCGTAATTTTCATTGTATGTGGTATTATGCAAACAGAAAGTTTGTTTTTTGTCAAGTCAACAACTGTCAAACTAATACCGTCTATAGCAATTGAACCCTTCTTAACCACATATCGAGTTAGTTCTTTTGGGAGTTCTATCCATATTTTAATCTCTTTTTGCATTTTCTCTATTTCAATAATTTTAGCCGTTGCATCAACATGTCCAAGAACATAATGCCCATCCATTCTTTGACCAACCTTCAAGCTTCGCTCAATGTTTACTCTATCTCCTGATTGTAGTTTTCCAAGATCAGTTTTCCTTATGGTTTCACCGATCATCTCAAATTCTGCTTCATTCCTCGAAATTTTTGTAACTGTAAGACACACCCCATTTACTGCAACACTATGACCAGTTTTGAGACCTTTTGCAAGATTGCCTAGATCAACTTTCATCCTTGCTGCACTACGACTTTTTGTATGTTTATCAAGTTTTTTAATGACACCTAGCCCTTCAATTATTCCTGTAAACATTTGATAAAGTGAACATACAGCGTATAAATTACTTATTTTGAATTATTGTTGTTTTGTGCCTGAATTAGGCCTGAATTCTTCTATAATTGCTTTACTGAATCTAATAGAGCTTTTGCACGTTTGAAGTGAACCTCATCTATCATCTTTCCCTCCACCATAGTAGCACCCTTTTTTTTCTTTGCAGATTCTATGTATACGTGATAGACTTTTTTGGCCCATTCTATCTCAGCTTGAGTTGGGTAAAAGATTCTATGTGTTGTCTGAATCTGGTTAGGATGAATTACACTCTTTCCTACATAACCAAGATTTCTTCCTATAATACAGTCTTGTTCTAGTCCAGCTTCATCATTTAGATCTTGCCAGATAGCATCTATTGCATATTTTCCAGCTGCTTTTGCATCTACTGGAATTTTGGCTCTTGCATATTTTGCGCCATCTGCTTGTTTTGTATATTCTATACCCATATCATTTAACAAATCAAACACACCAAACACCATAGCAGATATTCTCTTGCTTGAAGATGCTATATTGTACGCATTTACTACTCCTTCAGCAGATTCTATTGATGGCATTAGTTCAATTGGTTTTAGTTTACGTTTTTTCTCCAACATCACAATAAGTTTTTCTATTTTTTTTAATTCTTTTACGTTATTGACTTTTGGAATAACCATACCATCAATTCCTTTCTGAACTATATTTCGTAAATCGTCAGGAATTAGTCCAGAGATTGGTGAATTTGTTCGTACATATACTTCAGCTTTGTATTCAGGGCGTTTTGCCAATACTTCTTTGATGAGATTTCTTGCAGAATCCTTTTCATTTAGTGGCACAGAATCTTCCAAATCAAAACATACTATATCTACAGGTAGAGTCTTTGCCTTTTCTAAGAATCTAGGGTTGTTTCCTGGAACAAAAATAAGGCTGCGCAAAAGTCTAGCCATGAAGTAGACCAGACTTACGGTTTCATTAAGATTTTACCGAATAGGCCTTTGCCAGTAAGCATCTTTGTGTGTGCTTCTGCAGCCTGTTCAAATGGATATACTGAATCAATTACTGCTTTTATTTTGCCCTTACCCATCCAGTATAGTCCCTGATCTAATTCAGCTTTGGTTCCTTGTGTAGAGCCAAGTATGTTAGTTCCTTTGAAGAAGATGTGCCTTAGATCAGTTTTTGCATCATAACCAGTTGTTGCACCACATGAAACAAGTGTTCCACCATACTTTAACAGGGTAAGCTGTGGGTTCCAATGTGTTTGCCCAATGTGATCAAATGAAACATCGATCCCTGGAGCTACACCTGTTTTAGCACTAATTTCTTTTGTAATCTTAAAGACTTCTTTGCCCCAATCCTCTTTTCTGTGATCTACAGCATAATCAGCGCCAATTTCTTTTAGCTTGTCTAGCTTGTCAGGACTCGCTGTTGAGATTACTGTACAATTGTATAGTTTTGCAATTTGGATACCAAAACTTCCAACACCAGAACCACCACCCATGATAAGTACGGTTTGACCTGGTCGTATCTTTGCTCTTCCAACAAGCATATGCCAAGCTGTAAGCAATGTCATTGAGGCAGCAGCGGCTTCATCGAAGCTTACGTTATTTGGAATCTTTGAAATATTTACTTCTGGTAAGTGTGTTACCTCAGAATAGGCTCCCCATATTGGACCTGTTTGGAATCCCCAAATTGTTCTTTTAGCACAATCAAATTCTCGTCCATCCGTGCATGCGGCACACACCCTACATGACATGTTTGAGTGTGAGACCACTCTATCGCCAACCTTTATGTTAGTAACCTCTTCTCCAACAGCAATTACTTCACCTGCTGCATCAGAACCTGACACATGAGGTAACGGCACTGCTACTGGTTGTCCTCTCATTCCCCAAATATCATTATAATTCAGAGCGGCTGCTTTTACTTTGAAAACTACTTCGTCTGGCTTTGGTTTTGGTTCAGCAATATCTTTTACTTTTAGAATTTTCTTAAAATTATCATCTGGTGCATATTCCTCATACACTACTGCTTTCATAAGTAGTCCCCTCATCTACCCCTAATATATTTTCGCAGATCTAACGACGGTTTATCTTGAAATCGCGTTTTGGTTGTTGTATTGACTGCAAGATTTGTTTTAGTTGATCATCTGATATCTG
>JAHEYD010000007.1 GCA_023251795.1 Nitrosotalea sp.
GACCTGCACTTCTGGTACCAACTGAGACGGCAAGAAATCCACTGGCGGTGGTGTCAATCCCGCTCCGTCTAATCTCAATGCGTTTCAGTATCCGGCTAATGTGAAGAAATCTTAGGACACCGGCAGATGGCAACAGCCACGGTTACAAAGAAGAAGGATCAAGACGAGCTCTACGCTGATATATTACAATCGGCGAAGAACCGTCACGAGGCGGCTAAGAAGCACCAGCAGGACTGGCGCCATGAAACGGAGGAATCTTACGACTTTGTAGCAGGACGTCAGTGGGCCAAAGATGATTTGGCGTTATTGGCTGAATCAAATCGACCAGTCGTTACATTCAATCGGTTAACTCCATTGGTTGACTCCGTCTCCGGCGCTGAAATTAACAATAGACAGGAAGTTAGGTACATACCCAGGAAAATTGGTGCCACTCAAATTAATGAAGTGCTGACTGGTGCAGCGAAATGGGTCCGAGATGAATGCGACGCCGAGTTTGAGGAGTCTCATTCTTTCCTTGATACTATTATCTGTGGTATGGGTTGGACCGAAACTCGGCTAGAGACGGATGAAGACCCGGCCGGAATGATAGAGATCAACCGGGTTGATCCACTGGAAATGGAGTGGGACCCATCGGCTAGAAAGAGGAACCTGGCAGATGCTCGTTGGCTGCATCGGATTAAGGATGTAGACCGAAAAGACGCTGAAACTATGTTTCCGGATGCCTTGCCGGAAGACCTGCACGCTGCGTGGGCTATGGAACCAGTAGGCGACGATCCACATGATGCAACACAGGCACCATTTTATAGAGAAGATCAGTCAGGTGGTGTTCCTAGATCGTCAAAGAAAGTCCGTTTAGTTGAGGCTCAATGGTGGGAACATGAAGTATACCATCTTGTGATTGACCCGTTCACCAAGGAGAAGAAACAATTTGACGATGGACAATTTAAGAAGTTAGAAAAACGGGTCAAACAGATTAATAAAGAGCAGACGTCATCCTTTGAAATTGAATCTGTAAAGATGCGTAGGAAAGTTTACAAGCGAGCTTTTATTGGTGCTGTAGTCCTTTTACAAGAAGATTGCCCTGGTGGCAATAGCTTCACCTATAAGTCAATCACTGGGAAATTAGACCGCAATAAAGGTGTCTGGTATGGTATTATCCGTGCGTTGAAGGATCCTCAGCGTTGGGCTAATAAGTGGTTGTCAACCACAATGTTTATTATGAATTCCAATGCAAAGGGTGGTCTACTGGCTGAAACAGATGCCTTCGTCAACACAAAGAAGGCTGAGGAACAGTGGTCCGACCCATCGTCGATCACTTGGGTGAATCCAGGCGGCCTGACTAAGTTACAGGAAAAGAAGGTATTTGACTTTCCTCTTGGTTTTGATAAACTGATGAATTTTGCCATTCAGTCGATCCCTGATGTTTCTGGTATCAACCTTAACTTCCTCGCTCAAGTACAAGGTGACGAAGCGGCGATGTTAGACAGACAACGGAAGCAAACTGCGTTGACTATTCTAGCTGGGCTGTTTGACAATCTACGGCGTTACCGTAGAGAATCAGGTAGGTTGTTGCTTCATTATATATTAACTTTCATTTCTGATGGCAGATTAGTCCGTATCACTGAGGAGGAGAATGAAAAGTTCGTTCCATTAGTTCACACTGAGGGTTTATCCACATATGACATTATTGTAGATGACAATCCTACTAGTCCCAATCAAAAAGAAAAAACTTGGGCTGTTATTATGCAGTTAATGCCTATGATTCAGAATATGCCATTGCCGCCAGGTATTTATATGCAACTGTTGAGGCAGTCACCGTTGCCGTCTACTTTTGTGGAAGGATTGCAGAAAGTTACGGCACAACCGCCGCCTATGCAGCCTGCACAAAAAGCTCAGTTAGCGTTGCTGGTTGCTAGGGCTGAAAAGGAAAAGTCCATAGCCGAGAAGAATATGGCCGAAGCTGGAGTGGTCAATCCACAGCAGTTGGTTGAACAATATAAAGTGCTGATTGATTTAGTCAAGGCGTTGTCTGAACCACAACAACAAGGTCTGCCTCAAGGTGGTCCGCAGCCACAACAGATGCTACCTCCAGGAGGGCAGTTACAATGAGACAGAAGAAGCCGAAAATCAAACAGATTAAACCGAAGAAGAATGTTGTAGTGAAGATTCCTAAGGGGATTGAGACGGTTACCGGTCCGGGTAAGAAGAAGATAAAGATGCCCAAGACTATCGGAGAATAATGATGCCGTTAAAAAAAAAAGGGAAGTCTAAAAAGACTGTCAGCAGTAACATTCATGAGTTTCACAAAGGTGAGACTTACGCTAAAACAGAGAAGAAGTTTGGTAAGAAAAAGGCTGATAAACAGGCAGTAGCAATTGCTATGCCAACTGCGGATAAATCAAAGAAAAAGAAGGGGTAACAACTAATGCCGGACGATGATCTTCTCGGTACCGGTTCTGAACCGCAATCAGAGCCTACAGGACAGGAGCCTGTATCTCCTGAATCACAGGTAGATGTAGAACTGGCAGTAGCTGAACCAACTGGAACTGAACCAGCTACTGAGCCGGATAAACAGAAATTAGTTCCGTTAGCTGCTTTACATGAGGAACGAGAACGTCGTAAGGAATTATCTGCTAAATTGGAGGAAACTACTTTAAAGTCTGCCAGGGATATGGCAACTCTGCAGGAACGGGTTAATACAATTCTCCAGGCAGTGCAGCAGCAAATGGAACCGCCGAAAGAAGTTGAAGGTCCGCTGTTTGTTAAACAATTTATGGCAGCAAATCCTGGAGTCTCTCTGAGGGACGCTGAGGAAGCTTACTATGCTGAGGAGCCAAATAATTATTTACGGTACAAACAGAACCAACTAGAACAACATCAGTCAACTTTGGCTCAAGTAGCTCAACAGCAGGCGCAGTCTGACAGGGTACAAGAACAATTTGCCAATTTTGTTAATGCTTATCAGGGACAAGCAGCTGAATTTAAATCGCAGATGCCGGATTTCCAAACAGCGTATAATTTCCTGATGAGTAATCGGGATGCAGAGTTACAGACTCTAGGTTTTGTCGATCCAACGCAGCGCCGGCAGATAATGCAGAATGAGGAGATTGGCATTGTTGAGCACGCCTTTCGAGATAGAGTTAACCCGGCAAAGAGGTTGTATGACATTGCTAAGTTTCGTGGCTACAAAATTGATGTAGTGTCGAATGGAGGTGTAGCATCCAACACATCTTCTACTACAGCTAACCTTGATAAAGAAAAGAAAGCTGCTGCTGCTACGCAGTCCCTGGGAGCCGTCGCTGGTTCTCCGTCAACCTCTAAAGTCACTGCTGAATCTTTAATTGCTATGTCGGATGATGAATTTGCTGCTGCAACATCAGGCAGCAAGTGGAAGGAGATGTTTAAATGACTACTATAAATTACAGGAAGTTAGCCGAAGAAGAATTAGGTAAATTTGCGTCAGACATGTTTAACCGCCATAAGAATAGATGTGAACTTATTGGTATTATTGATCCAATAATGATCGAAGCTTTTTGGCTTGCTATATGGTCTGAATCAACTCAGGGTCTGCGAGGGTTGATATGATCAGCGGGATTCTAATCTGTGATGCAGCTAAGTGTAAAGGTACTCTCTTCGAACAGGTTTATGTAACGAATGTTATCCAACCGGCCATTGAAGAAGATTATTCGATTAATGGCAAATGCGAGACACCAATTAATAAGGGACAATTTTTCTACCGCTGCATCAAGTGCGGTAAGAAGTATGACTTCCATAATACAAAAGACGATTTTCTGTAGGATGTGAGTAAAAAATACTCAGAACCATTTCGGTAGACTACCGTTATCAGTCACAGTCCATCTCGTTACGCCTCACGTTAGTAGGCGGTTCCGCATAGGCAGTCAGCGTAATTGACGGCCAAGTGAAATCAACCTAAACGTGAGGACAACCAAATGGCAGTAACTGAATATGGAGTAAATGATGCCTTAGCAGTTAAACTTTGGTCCAAAAAGTTGTCCGTCGAAGTCTTGAAAGAGACAGAGATTGCCGATTATATGGGCGAAGATGACAACTCGCTGTGGCAGATTAAAACGGAAACCCAGAAGTCTGCGGGTGATAAAATCACCCACGGTCTTAGGATGCAGTTAACCGGGACCGGCGTCCAAGGGGATGGTACTCTGGAAGGTAACGAAGAGCAGTTAACTACTTACTCGGACTCTATCTACATCGATCAGCTTCGCCATGCAGTGCGGTCAGGCGGTAAGATGTCGGAACAGAGAGTCCCCTTCTCTGTTAGACAAGAAGCTCTGGCTGGTCTTAAAGACTGGTGGGTTGATCGTCTAGCTGTATCAGCGTTTAATCAGTTAGCTGGTAACACTGGTGCTACTGATACTAGGTTCACTGGTAATCAGGTAACCATCGGACCAACTGCTACGACTAACTGGATTTATTCCAGTTCTTCGCACACCACTGATGCGACCCTAGATTCTAGTGACACTCTGACTTTGTCTGTGATTGACCGGTGTATCGCCAAAGCTGAGACTAATACTCCAGCTATCCGGCCTATTATGATTCGTGGGGTCAAACATTATGTTCTGTTTGTCCATCCATATCAAGCCTATCAATTGCGGACTACAACCAGCACTGGTCAGTGGTTAGACATCCAAAAAGCTGCTATGCAAGGTGGTGAGATCACCAAAAACCCCATTTTCTCTGGTGCTTTGGGGATGTATAATAACTGTATCATCCGCAAAGACTACCGTGTACCTCTTGGGGCGACTACGACTACGCCGATTACTACTGTTCGCAGAGCGATTTTCTGTGGGGCGCAGTCATTGTGTATTTCCTTTGGGCAAGATGGCGGCCCGAATAAGTTCTCTTGGGTCGAAGAGTTGTTTGATTATAAGAACCAACTCGGCGTGTCTGCCGGCACCATCTTTGGCGTGAAAAAGACGGTGTTTAACAGTGTGGACTTCGGCACTATCGTCGTGTCCTCCTACGCTGCTGCGCCTTAAGGAGGTGATGACATATGGCTTCTATCTTTAAAAGTGTTGAAGTTACTGCCGGTTTGAAACGGTACTGTGCTTCTGGAGTATATGCCCTGTATGGACATTATACTTTGGCTGGTTCCGCTTTGGTCATCAACGATGTTATCCAGATGGTTAATATCCCAGCTGGTGCTCGGGTCTTAGCTGTCGACCTTTATGTTGATCGACTTGATACTGGTGCTACTCCAACTATTACTCTTGATGTTGGTGATGGTGTAACCACAAACTTGTATATCACCTTGGCAGTTGTTGGACAATCAGCAGTTGGTCAGGTAACCAGTAAGACGGCTACATATGGTCAGGCTTCTGCTTTTGCTGTTTCGCCGTATACCTCTGATGACACTATTGACATCTTGGTCCACACGGCGCCTCAGACTGGCCTTACCAATTCAACTGTGAAACTGGTTGCATTGGTCAGTAATGATATTTAACCTTGACTGGGGAGGGCTGCGGTCCTCCCCTTTTTCTTGGTATGTATATGAAAATAGGAATATTTACATCATTACCGTACCGAGGTTTCATGCTTAGATTTGTGAATCAGTTATTATTTAATAATGTACCATGTGAAATAGGAACAACAACTAAATTTTCTTGGGGTAAAAGGATAGAATGGTATAAAGAATTTCTAAATAATAATATTAACGACAAGGTTTGTGTAGTTGATGGATGGGATATGTTATTCTTTGGTACTACTGAGGAATTAGAGCAAAAAGTGGACAGACCAGTAATATTCTCGGCTGAGAGGAACTGTTGGCCAGATAAAGATAAAATGGAAAAATACCCAAATTGTAGCACTCCATGGCGATTTGTCAATGGAGGAGCCTTTGCTGGTAATGCTAAGGATTTACTGGAAATCCTAAATGGTATGCCAGATGTTAATGTACCAGATGACGACCAAAGATATTACACAGATTGTTACTTGAATGGAATTGGTGTATTGGATACACAATGTAGTTTATTTCATTCTTTATATAATGGTAATGCAAGTGATTTAGTTCCGAGACATGGTCGTTATTATAACACACTGACTAAGGAAATGCCATGTTTTATTCATGGTAATGGCGGTTCATGGCGTAGCAGAGAGGATATATTTTGGTACAACCAACCAGTGCAGATGTACTGTGGTGCTGGTTTGTAGCTAAAAACTCAGATAAAGGAAGAACAATGGGAATTACAGTAACAGTTGGAACCCCACATGGTAGGGATATTGTCCCAGAGTATGTCACAAGTTTGTTTGCGTCATTGGGCAATGGTAGTGGTATAGGATATAAATTGTGTTTGTTAGAAGGATTATATATTCATAACACCAGAAATGTAATGCTGAGAGAATTGGATAATGATTATCTAATATTTATAGACTCGGATATGAGTTTCAAACCGGGTTGTATAGAGAAATTAATTGAATTGGATAAACCAGTTGCAGGTGGAGTGTATTTACGCCGGCTACCGCCATATATTCCATTTGCCTTCAACTTCGATAATCAATTAATACCGCAGTTAGTAGAACCATTACCAGAGGAACCATTTCAATGTGATGCAATCGCAACTGGTTTTATGTTAATCAAAAAGGAAGTGGCTGAATTTATGGTAGAGAAATACAACAATCCGTTTGATTTTATCTCTATTATGTCCGGTAAAAAGTTTTTAGGTGAGGACATGGCTTTCTGCAAACGGTTGAAGGATAATAACATCGAACTATGGGCGCATCCTGGACTAGAACTTGGTCATGTTGGGTATAGAGTAATACAAATGAATAGGTCTGATAATGTTCGGGCTAAGGTTGTTGATATTATTGACAATCCGATGGAGGAAGTAGAACTTGCAGCAGTTGCATCCTTATAAAGGTAACGATTTATGTGGTTGGATGTACGATGACGAGCTAGAATTCCTCTATAATATTGCGAATCAGATGGAATCTATCGTTGAGATTGGTACGTTCAATGGCCGTAGCACTCATGCGTTGATTTCTGGCAGCAAAGTAACTAAGATATATTGTGTTGATCCATGGCAGGATCAATCTGAATGGCTGCCAAAGGATACACAATCTAAAGCAGAATATAGATATCGTGGATTTCTACAGATGTTAAAAAGTATGAAAGCTGAGGATCGAGTTACTGTATTACGGACAACCAGTGTTGAAGCTAGTAAATTATTTGAGGATAAATCAATTGATATGGTATTCATTGACGGCTTGCATGAGCTAGAAGCAGTCCAGGAAGATATTGAATGCTGGCTGCCTAAGGTTAATAAGTTAATATCTGGACATGATTACGAGCAGATGGTCTGTCCGGACGTCAAAACTGTTGTTGATAAAAAGTTTAATGGTAAAGTTAAAGTCTGCGGAACTATTTGGGGAGTATGGCTGTGAAGTTAATTGTATGCACTTTACATGGCCGGAATTTAACTCCTGAATGGGCCGGATCAATGTTGAATTTGGCATATAATCCTGTAGCTGAGACAATAATATGGCTGGAACAGGGATTGTACATCCATCGAAGCCGCAATGAAGTTTTCATGCGTGCACAGGATAAAAAAGATTTTGATGGTTTGTTGTTTATTGATAGTGATATAGCGTTTACACCAATGAATGTAAAACAGTTGATTGAGTCGCCATATGATGTCACAACTGGTATTTATTTAAATAGATGGAACGGCCTGCCTATTGTTTATAATTGGTCTAAAGGAACTAATAAGAGAAAGATGGACGCAATTCTTCTGACTGAGTTAGGTGAAACTCCATTTAAAGTTGATATTTGTGGAGCCGGTTTTTTGTTTATAAAACGTCCAGTGTTAGAGAGATTCACCAAAAGTGTTATTAAAAGACTGGGACTGCCATTTGATCATATAAAAATGGATGGTACCTTTTTTGGTGAGGATATGTCGTTTTGTTATCGTTTGGGGCAGTTAGACATTCCAGTATATTGTGACCCAAATATTAGAGTCTGCCATGTAGGTCATCATGTTCTCCATGGTGATGGAAGAATAGAAGCCTTAGTTTCAGAGGAAAGTTGATGTCTACCTATAGTGACATGCAAGCTAGAATTGCAGATGAAATGGCTAGGACTGATCTAACCAATCAAATACAATTGGCGATTTTATCCGCAATTAATTTCTATAAAGATGAACGATTCTGGTTTAACGAAGGTGAAGTAACATTTAATACTATAATTGGTTTGGACCATCAAATTGTGCCTACAACTTTTGGTGAAGTCGATGAAATTACAGTGACGGTATCTGGAAATAGATATGTTATGGACTTAGTTAGTTATGATTATATTCGAGTTCAGGTATCACAACAGACATTGATGGGACAACCAGAACGGGCGGCAATATTTGAGGAGGATATTTGGTACGATCCTATTCCAGATCGAGTGTATCCAATTATTCTTAGTGGGTTGATTTATTTTGCTACTTTGTCAGGGGCGAGTGACAGCAATGTATGGACCAATGAAGCTGAGTCTCTGATTAGATGCAGGGCAAAGTCTATATTATACACTCATGTTACCCGCAACGACAAGATGGCAGCCGCGATGGATGCTAGAGAATCTAGACATTTGGCGAAGTTAAGGCAGAAAACGGTACAACGGACAGCGGCTAGTAAATTAAAGGCGATGAGGTTTTAATGCCTTTGTTGGATGATATGCCAGATGAGTCACAGCAGATGTGGCAGTTGTCTGATACAACTAGTCCAGGTTTGCTAAATTCTTTTTATGACAGAAACAGACAGATGAAAGATTACTGGCAAAATATTGTCAGACAATCTCCAAGTCCTCCTGAAATGGGTACAGAAGGAAATACTCGTTTATTTGGATGGCTATTAAATCGTTTAGGACACGGAATAAGCAACCCTGGTCAAATGGCCGCCAATTTTGCTCAGCAAATGTATCCTACTACTGATGAAGAAATGATGAATCAATCCTTAAATTTTGCGCCTGTTGGGATGTTGAAGGCAAATTATAGATCTCCAGAACAATTGCAGAAGTTACGTAGGATGATGGCGGAGGAACAACAAGCTAGAGGGATAATGAGACAAGTACCAAAAGAATTATATACTAACGCCTCTAGACTTAAACCTTATCCAGAAGAAGCTCTGACTTTATATCCAGACTTGGTTCAAAGTCCTTATCAAATGTCGCAATTTAGGCAGGATAGAACTTATCCTGTACCAGGAGATAAATTTACGCAGTATAATCTCGACCCCATCGACCAAATGCTTCGGGGTAGTTTGTATCATGGGTCATCACAGTTGGAAAGAGACGCAATTAGTAAGATGGCTAGAGAAATTAATCCTGATAAAGTACACCACGCTTTGATTGATGCAAATGAGTATGGTTTCACTAAATCTCTACATGATGCTAATTCTATATCTAACAAATTGGGTGAACCAGCTGGTGTATCTTTATCAATGTTGCCCACTAAAGCAGCTGAGTTTAATAATGTAGATAAAGAATACATCCACCGAATTATGCCTCTCTACGGTGGGCCACCAACCGAACGAGTGGTTAATTTGATGTCACCTAAGGGCAGGACAGCATTAAATGATGCGTATGATGTAGTGTTCAACCAGAATCTTAATCTTGATAGATTAGGCCGTGGATTGCAGCTTAATATAGAACATCCTATTCGTATTCCTGGTGCCATGGAAGATATGTTTGTTCGGCAATTACCTGGTACTGGAGAATTCAACCGTGCTTTATCTGATCAACTTCAATCCTCCGGCTATCGTGGGTTGTTATACAACCCGCAACGGTGGAATGAATATGAG
Source organism: Nitrosotalea sp. (assembly GCA_023251795.1). Classification (GTDB taxonomy): domain Archaea; phylum Thermoproteota; class Nitrososphaeria; order Nitrososphaerales; family Nitrosopumilaceae; genus UBA8516. The sequence continues at coordinate 9,811 of JAHEYD010000007.1, forward strand.
ATGTTAATGTTAGATCCAAAATACGCATTGCCATTAGATTACAGAAAATTTCAGGAGTACGCACATCCTGCGGCTGAAAGAGCCAAAAGGTCGATTTCTTTGGGTGTTGGAATGAATCTTGATACTTTGGGTGCTACTCCAGGTACACGTAAAGGACTGTCTCAAATTGGTGATTTGATGGCTGAAAATAAGTCCAGACTTGGCGATATCTACCAGGAACGTTCATGGACTCAACGCCTCTCAGAGGAGAACAAACAGAGGTTATTAGAAATGATAAACCCGCAGTATAGAGAAGCAGTTGGTAATCAGCTTTATGAGGTCCAACTATGATTCCTTTTGGTGAATACCTCCCAGATCAACCGTTGTTCCAGAATCCTGGAGCAACTGTAGCATTGAATGTAGTACCATTGACAACTCAGTCATACGGTCCGTTTGCTACTTTGTTACCGTATACTGCTGCTATGGCTACTCGTTGTAAAGGAGCTATAACAGCGAAGGATGTAGATGGGGATATTTCCTATTTCGCTGGTATAGCAGCTGCCATCAATCATCTTAAGTCTGATCAAACTTGGGAAGATTACTCAAAGAGTGGTGGTTACGCTTTAGGCGCAGAGGATTTTTGGTACTTCTTGCAGTACGGCAACCGTATTGTGGCTGTATCTAATAGTAATCCAATCCAGACATTTCTTTTAGGTACTGATATTATTTTTAGTGATTTATCTGCTACGGCTCCGCAGGCAGCTTATGCATCTATTATCCGTGATTTTCTTATGGTTGGTAATACTTATTTCTCTGGTGATACCGTGCCTAATATGGTTTGGTGGTCGGCAATCGATGACCCAACTAGTTGGCCTGCTGTAGGATCCACTGCTGCTATTGAAGTACAATCTGATAACCAGCAACTACCAGAAGGTGGTGCAGTTCAAGGTATCGTAGGTTCTATTGGTGGTGCTGATGGTGCGGTATTTATGGAAGAAGCCATATATAGAATTACTTATGTCGGTTCTCCGGTTATATTTCAATTTGATCGGGTAGAAAAACAGCATGGTACTAGGATACCAGGTAGTATTGTCAATGTAGGTAATTTTGCTTTCTACCTCGGTGTTGACGGTTTTTACGCTTTTGATGGAACCAATTCTACACCTATTGGTGCACAGAAGGTAGACAAGTCTTTTTATAAAGATTTTGACCAGAACAATTTCTTTAATGTTGTATCTGCGGCTGATGTAATCAACAAACAGGTTATGTGGGCCTACCCTGGTGTAGGGAATAGTAATGGTGTGCCAAATAAGATGTTAGTTTATAACTGGATCACAAATCGTTGGACATTAGTGGAACAGGAAATAGAATACTTTTTTCGGGCTTATACTCAAGGTTATACATTAGATCAACTAGACGCATTTGGAACTATAGATACATTACCATACTCTTTAGATAGTAGAATATGGGCCGGTGGGACTATATTACTATCCGGGTTTGACTCTGCTCATAAACTTGGTAATTTTGCTGGAGATAATTTAGCCGCTACCATTGAAACTGCTGATATTGACAGTCAAGGTGGTCAAAGAGTTTTCGTCTCAGGGATTAGACCTATTGTTGATACCAGTGGCGTTACTGCGGCAGTAGGGTATAGGGATAACTTATCAGATCCAGTTTCTTATACAACGCCAACCTCTCCAGGTTCTGATGCTTACTGCCCACAACGTATTAGTAGAAGATTCGTCCGTGCTCAAGTAAATATCGCCGCAGCAGCTTCTTGGACTCATGCTCAGGGAATAGAAACTATACAACAACCTGCAGGTGAAAGGTAATGCCAGTTCCTATTCAAGCTAGGATGGTAGATGATATAGCTAGCCGGGTTACGCAGCCATGGATTACTTGGTTGTATTCTTGTCAGACCAGAGTTTGCCAGACTTTAGTATATGCCGCAACTATAACACCTAATTTCGAAGCGGGTAATAATATTAAAATAGGAGCATTGACTAATAATATAACGATAAAAAATCCTAGTAAAAATGTTCCAGTTGGTACTAAGGTCTTATTCGATCTGACTTGTGGCACACCAGGCAGGTCTGTAACTTGGGAGTCAGTGTACAAATGTACTTATACCTCAATGACTGCTGCTAAACGTGCCGTTGTTGAGTTTGTTTATGATGGAACCAACTACATACAAATAGGAACAGTCCAAGAATTGTAAGGAGACAGTTATGAACGGAAATGAAACATCGCAACAACCAAGTAGATTTGGTCAGAGGCAAATCAATCCTATGCTAGCAGCGTTAGTGGCTAGAATGATGGGTGGACAAGGGCAGCAAGTTGGTGCTTCCTCTGGAATGGGTACACAAATGCCTCCTTCTTCTGGGCCTAGGGGTGCTGGTGGTATGCCTCAGCCTGCGACTATGCAACCTCCGCCAAGTCAAGTACTGCCTCAGAGTGGTGCTGCTGGTGGACAGCCTGGTTTGTTGAATCAAATGGGTAGTAGTAGTATGATGAACCCACAGATGCTAGCTATGTTTGCACAGCAAATGAAACAGCGTCAGGGTATTCCTGGAGCAGGCGGTCAGGGATCTGGTAGTCCTGGTGGTTACGATCAGCTTATGAGTCAGTTCGCTGGGGCTATACCTAATTCATTTGATTTTTCGATGCCGAATCTTAATTTCCTGCCAATAGGTGGTGGCTTAGGTAGTCCATAATGGACCTAGTTAACGTTGGTACTGACAAACTGTCCGAATTTTGGCCTGAAGTCCGGGGATTACTCCATTCTGCGCTAGAATATTCTGGAGGTAGATTCTCGGAGAAGTCTATATTGGACTGCATACTAACCGGAGAAATGCAGTTGTGGGTGGTTATGGACGGTATTGATATAATATCCGTCTTTGTGACTAATATAATGAATTATCGTACCGGACTGCGGGTTTGTGATATCATCCTACTCAGCGGAAATAATATGGTTAAATGGTTGCCTGATTGCACGGACCGAATTTCTGAATGGGCTAGTCAAATTGGTTGTACCAAGATACAAATGATGGGCAGGCCAGGTTGGGAGAAGGCGTTAAAAAACTGGGGTAAAATATCAGTAGCAATGGAACGGTCCGTAGGAGAATATCATGGGTAAAGGTAGCAGTGGTGGAAGTTCTGGATATACAGCTCAGCCGACGACTTCGACGACTGTTCAGCAGGCAAATACTCAGCCTTGGTCTGGGCAGCAACCATATTTGGAGGATGTATTTGGCCAAGCGCAAGCTCTCCAGCAGACGCCATTACAATGGTATTCAGGTGAAGTGTCTGGTGTTCCAACTGGGCAGACATATGCACCATTAGCTTCACAGACAACTCAAGCATTGAATATGGCAGAAAATACTGCGCTGACGAATCAGGTACCACAGGTAGCAACAAATTTTGCCACAGATATGTTAGGAGGTAATTATCTGTCTGCAGGTAATCCATATTTTTCTAACATGGTTAATAGTATCCAAAAAACTGTGCAGCCATCCGTAGAATCTCAATTTGAAAAGTCGGGCAGATATGGCTCTGGTGCTATGGATAATGCTTTCGCCTCAGCAATGACAGATACTGCTGGTAACCTAGCTTATCAAAATTATGCTAATATCTTAGGTGAAATGGGTAAAGCTAGTTATACTGCACCGCAGACAGCAGAGTTGGGATATTTACCCGCTCAGGAATTGGGCCAAGTTGGTGCTACTTATACAGATCAAACTCAGAATGCCATCAATCAAGCTATGCAGCAATGGCAGTTTAATCAAACAGCACCTTGGCAGGAATTGGGTATGTATGGTGGTCTTGTCGGAGGCAACTACGGTGGAACTTCTACATCTTCTGGGACGACTACAGGTACACAGATGGTTCCATCGACTTATGGTAATTCTACTGGCAGCACAATCGGTGGTTTATTAGGTGGTTTGGGTAGTCTTGGTATGTTGGGTTATACAATGTTCGGTTCTGATAAAAGGTTTAAGGATAATATCAAACCACTCGATGATAATGCCCTAGCAGTTATCGTTAAGATTAAACCTGTAACTTATGATTATAAACCTGAATATGGTGGTAATAAAGATCAAGCTGGTTTCATAGCCGATGATCTTGAGCGGAAACTACCCAGTTTGGTATTCAGAGATGATAAGGATATGCGGATTATCGCACCTATGGGTTTGATTCCTTACCTAGTTAAAGGTATGCAGGAACAGCAGGAGCAAATTGATAGTCTGATGGGATATGAGTAAAATTTACTCGTATCCTCTTAGGAGTTATTATGGCTTGGGATGATGAATATAATATGATACCTGGTTTGTTGAAGCAATTTTTCGCTCAGCAACAACAGCAACAACAGCAACAAGTACCTACTGGATTATTAAATGCTGCCCCTCCAGTGGCTACTCAAGCTCTGCCGCAAGCTGCACCAGCACAACCAACTCCTGCTGAACCAACACAACAGCGCGGGTTTTTGTCTAGGTTATTTGGTGGAGATGATCAAACTTCTGTTACTCAGTCACCTACTGTACAGGGACAGTCGCAAGATCTTTTAGGACTGTTGTCCAATCAGTCTAATCAAAAGAATAAATGGATGTTACCTTTAAGCCTAGGCTTGATGGAAATGGGGGCTGGTATGGCCGGTCCATACACCCCGTTGAAAGACGCTCCACCGTGGGCTAGAGCAGTTAAAGGACTAAGCAGTGGAATTTTGGCTGGTACTACTATACAAAAGCAGCAGGCAGATGATTTGTATAAAAAAATTGGTTCGATGGTACAATTAAAGAAATTATTGAGTGAAGGTACAATAAAAGAGATTGGTGGTAAGAAGTTCATTCAGCAGCCTGATGGGAAATGGACTCAGATTAAGGATGATGCTGGTGGAAAAGGAACTACTGCTGAAAGGTTGGCTTCTAAAGCGGGAATATCATTAGAAGAAGCGACTAGAAGATTAGCTAAAGCTGGGGCTGAAGGTAAAGGTGACATAGAAGGTAAAACTCAGTCTTTCGAGCAGTTAGCCGAGAAATCATTAACAGAAAAATTAGGCCGCAAACCTTTAGCTTCTGAGATATTAGCCGAGATTCAAAAACTTAAGGTAGAACAAGGAAAAGCTAGCAGAGAAGGTAAAGATATTCTTTATGTTGATCCTTATGATCCAAATAAATATGTATATGGTCCTTCAGGTGCACCTCCTCCAGGTTATGAAGGCTATATTCCCAAAGAATTAGTCGGAAAGAAAACACCGCCTCCTCCATACACTCCTGGTGGTGCTCTTATGGGTTCTAAGGAATGGCTGCAAACTGGCAAACTACCGTCTGGTTTTGGTGTTGGTGCACAACAGGTCGTAGAAAATTTAGCTGCTGAGGCTGGAATAAGTCGTGAGGATATTGGTGATATTAGATCGTCCTACAAAGCATTGACTACGGCACAGAGTGCTATACAAAGACAGTATGGTTTGATTGGTTCATTTATTAATGCAACTGAATTGAACCTTAAACTTTCTGAGCGTATGTCCGAGGCTGTACAGCGATATGGTAGTCCAGTTACTAATAAATGGGCTTTGTGGTTCCGTAAGAATGTTGCTGGGGAGGTTGGTGAGTCTCCAGATAAAGATGTCGCCGCATTTGATGCTGTTGTACGTCCGACTGTTAATGAATACGCAAAGGTTACATCATCTGCAACTGGCGCAGGTGGTGTAACTTCTGACGCATCTAGAAAGGAGATTTCAGATATTCTTAGTACTATATTCAATAAAGGTCAATTTAAGAATATCTCTGCCGCTTTACATGAAGAAATGAATAATAGGAATATTGGCTACAATCAAAAATTAGATGAAGTCCGAGGTCAGATAAAACAAAATGGACGTCAGATTGATGAATTATTCACCAAAAATCTACCTGTTGACTGGCAGACTAATCCTGAATTTCAGCGGAGAGTTTTTGGTAGGCGGCTTAACACCGGTGGTACTGCTCCAGCAAATACACCACAAATGGTTACAATTCAAGGTCCGAATGGTCAAACTAAAATTATAACTAGACAACAGGCAATAGATGCGGGGCTACTAAAATAATGAACGGCGATGATCTGACTGGCTGGCAGGTTGTAAAATCTGAATCAGTTCTTATGCCTACAGGCAAAAATGTTCGGTTTGATGAAATGGATCCAACTTTTATGGATAATCTTAATCAACTGGCTCAGGAGTATTACACTAGAACTGGTCAACCGTTGAAGATAAATGATGCCTGGAGAAGCAGATCGACCCAAGCTCAGGCATATAAAACTAAACCAAATTTAGCTGCTCCCCCAGGTCATTCTTTACATGAAACTGGTAAGGCTTCCGATGTAGACGAAGAACAAGCTAACTGGTTAGCTAATACAAAGGATGAAAATGGACAGGATTTACTGTCTAAGTATGGTTTTACTAGACCAATGATGACCAAAGCACCTGGAAAAAAGTACGAACCTTGGCACATCGAAATGATGCCATTTGAAAAAGCAAATCAAATTGCGGCAACTGTACCACAGATTGTAAAGGTGGACGAGGCAGGATGGAATAAAGTCAAGGCATTAACTGTAGATCAAGAGATTTTTGATAAGTTGCCTGGTGGACGGCAGTCTCAATCACAACAAGTGCCGACTGAATTGCAGCCACAACTACAACAACCTCTTGCTACACCAGAATTTAAGCCGCCTCCTGGTTATCCAACTATCTCAGCTGAAACCAAACCAGGCCGTCCATTTAGTGGTATGCAGCCACAAGCTCCATCATTTGGTACTATGGCTGGTGCTGCTAGTGTAGAAACTCTGCCGGCTAAAATTAAACATTATGCTAGGGAGCAATTTCCTAATGAACCGATAGAACAATCTGTAAAACGATATTTTACGAAAAATGGTGGTCTAGTTTTCATGGATGATGATGGTCAGGTTAAACCTGTTATACCGTTAGGAATTGGTAGTACAGCCAAGAAATTTGCTGCTGATATTGTAGGTAATCCATTAAAGATTGCTGGAGGTATTCCTGGTTTAATCGCCGACAGTCCAGCGTTGGCAGGTCTTGGCGCTGCAATTGGTGGTACAGCTCAACGTGGTATTAATGCCGCTTTTGGGGTAGAGCCATTTGGCAGTCCATTAGATGCTGCCAAAGAAGCTGCTGTTGATTTTGCTGTAACTGGAATTGGTACTGCACTTCCAGGTCAGACTGTTAAAGGTGTAAATACAGTTCGCGGCAGAAAACTGCCTGGTACACCAGCAAATGTTTTAATATCTGATATTGAAAAGGTCAGAGGTATAGATCAAGAAACTCTCGGAGCCATAAACAGAGAATTAAGGGCTGTATCTCCGGTTGGATCAAAATCTACCGCTGGCGAGTTAGCAGTAAGTGGTGCTAGAGAAGTTGAAGAAAGTCTGAAACAGGCTAGGATTGCTGCGACCCAGCCATTGTATGAAGCGGCTTATGCTGCTGGTACTAAAGTTGACACTAAATTGGTTATTAAACGTATAACTGACATGAAAAAAGTGTACGGAGAAAATACCGATCAATATAAAGCATTAGCAGAGGTTCAAAAACAACTTTCAGAGACTGATCCTAAGACTTTTAAACAGGTGCCAATAACTGACTTGAGAAAGCTACAAAGTGCCAAAGAAGCACTTGATGACATGTTGATGGATAAAGGTACTACAGCAATACCAAATGCGATAAAACGTGATGTAAATAGCTTGAAAAATCAGTTGCTTGGTTTGATGGACAAAGCTAGTCCTGAGTTTAATGAAGCTAGAAGGGAATATCGTGTTTGGAGTAAACCTATAGCTGATTTTAGATACGGTAATCCAGAAGTTAAATTTCTTGACCAGAAATCATCGCTTAGGACTTTAATGGCTAAGATTTCTGATTTAGGAGAGGGTGAAGCATCTATAAAAGCTCCAGGGATTATTTTCAGTGAACCTCCTGAGGTTATTGCTAAGGCAAGACAGTATTTTCAGGCTAGGTATCCTGACGCTTGGAATGCTACAGTGAGATCCAGACTCGAAGAAAAATTGGGTAATATTGGCGATGCTACTAAAGAAGGACAACTTGGATATACTTTTAAGAAAAGAGTATTTGACACACCAAATGAAAAGGCTAAACTTCAAGCGGCGATGAGTTCAGATCAATTTAATCGGATAAGTAAGTTTATGGATGTTTTAGATGAAACCAGAAAGATAGTGTTTAAGCCAGATACACCGTCTACAAGTAAAATTTATGCGGCTTTGAATTTAAGTAGTACGATGAGGGGTACTATTAGAGTATTTGATTATCTCAATCCTATAGCAGCAATAGGTAGAAAATTGGATAAAGCTAGAGTTGATAAATTTCATGCGGCTTTATCGGATGCTTTGTTAGATCCTAATAACATGGCTGTTTTGACTAAAATAAATCGGTTGTCAGAACCAGTAAAACGTACTGCTGAGGTAGCTGGATTTTTATCTGGTATAATCGATAAAACTGAGGGAAGTGAATGGTGGGAAAAATCTATGAGACCTATAGCTCCTCAGATGCAAGAAGGTCAAAATGCTCAAAAATAATTTTTACATTTTTACCTCGGATCATAGTGGACTACCCTTAGCAATGCAGCTAAAAAATGAGGGTAATTCTGCTATTTTAGTTGCAATACGTCCGGAAGATCGCAACGGTAAGAGGGAGCTATCTAAGACTCCAGAAGAAGCAAAAAGTAATGAAAAACGGGTAAAATACTTAAACAAAAACGGCAATGGTTTGATTGACAAAGCCTGGGCAACTGAGGTTGTAGAGTCGATAAAACCTACAGATTTAGTTATTTTCGACCAAATTTATGGCTGGCAATATGGTGAACGACTAAGACAAAAGGGTGTTAAGGGTATCCAAGGTGGCACCAATAATGGTTTTATTCTTGAAACAGAACGTAGAGACACTTTGAAAATGCTAGAAGCTATGGGAATGAATGTGCCACAACAGCAATATTTTGGTAATAGTTCATCTAAAGCCGGTATAAAATTCCTCCAAGCGGTGAAAGATAACACTTTGTATGTATTTAAGTCTGACAACCCTAAAATAGTTACAAAGGTAGCCGATTTTGACAACGAAGAAATAGTCCAAAAATTGGAAGCAGAATCTAAGGATATCGACGGTGACGGCTTCCTGCTACAAGAGAAGGTAGAAGGAATTGAAGCAGCCTGTGAAACATGGTATGTAAATGGAAAACCGATACTTTGTAATATTGATATAGAAGCTAAGAAGAAATACAACGAAATGTCCGAGATTCAAACTGGTTGTGCAATGGACCTAGTATTTATATTACCAGTAGATCATCCCCTTAGAGAACGAGCTAACGCACCTTTTGATAAATTTGTTGGAAAGTACTTTGGAACTGGTATCCTCGATTTATCATTTATCTATGAACCTATTGAAGATAAAATGTATGCCTTAGAAGTGTGTGGAAATCGTTTAGCGTATAATGCCTTCTATACTATGTTATCTTTGTTGCAAATACCAGTAGGTGAATTTCTGTCGAAATATCTGCGTGGTGAATTTAAGACAGACATCGGAGAGAAGGTATTCAAGTTTGATCACGTCGCAGCGTCCTTAAGAGTATTCAATGAGGATAAAACACCAGATCAGTTGGTGATGATACCAGATGAATATAAAGAACACTTCTGGTTGTGGGATGTGTACCAAAAAGGTGGAAAGTTGTTAACTACAGGCGATGAAAGTCTAGGCATAATCACAGCAGAAGGCGAAAATCCAGAGTCTGCATTAGCTAAGGTTCGTGATGCTTTCTATAAACTTCAAATGCCTATGAAGTGGGGTCGTGACGATTTTGACAATGACGACTACCCTAGCCTTCCGCTTAGTCGATACCATGAACTTAAAAGATTGAGGTTATTCTAATGTCTGACATTAAATTATGGTCTGAAACCGCTGCGAACAATAATTTAACATCTCCAAATGGCTTCCCTGAGGGTATGGCACCATCTGGTGTTAATGACTCTATGAGAGAAGTGATGGCGTCTGTCAGACGGTGGACAGATGGTGGAGGTTGGCACAATTGGGGTCATACATATATTTATGGTTCTGGTACGACTTTCACTGTTGCTATAGATGTTACGGCGATATATCACGCAAATCGTCGAGTTCGGGCAGTAGGTTCTGCAACTGGGACAATATACGGAACGATCTCAGGTAGTTCCTATTCTTCACCGAATACAACTATAACTGTAGTATGGGACAGCGGAACTTTATCAAACGAAACTTTGGTAATTTCTGTAGGATTTCTGGCTGCGGATAATAAAACATGGCCGTTGCAGGATTTATCTTCTTATGGTACTAAGGCTGGACAACAGATTCAGTCGTATAATTCTGCTGCGGCTGGTGGCACTGTTGATGCTATAACGGCCACTTTTACGCCAATTATTGCCTCATTGACTGATAAACTTCGGGTCTGTGTAATTGCAGCAGGAGCTAATATAACTACCACTCCTACTTTTGCGCCAGATAGCTTAACTGCGCATACTATTGTTAAAGGATCAAATCAAGCTTTGGTCGCTGGGGATATTCCTGGTGCTGACTTTCCGATGGATCTAGAGTATAATTCTAACTTAACTGCTTGGGTATTAATGAATCCAGCTTATGCAATATCTGTGGTGCCTATAGTTCCTGTAACTAGTTATCCTCAATATGCATTAATACAAGATATAAAAAATAGTGGTACTAATGGTGGTACATTTACTAATGGATCTTGGCAAATAAGGGCTCTTACTAATATATCTGTCAATGAAGGTAGTATTGTTACATCATTAAGTTCGAACCAGTTTGTCTTGCCAGCTGGTACATACCGGATTAAATCAAAAACACCAGGATATGAATGTGGATCGCATCAGGCTAAGTTAAGGAATATTACAGATAATAGTGATACATTAATTGGTTCAAGTGAACTTTCAAACAATAGTACCGGTATGATTACTTCATCTATAATATGTGGTGAGTTTACTATTACTGGATCTAAAACTTTTGAAATTCAACATTATAGTCAATATACTGGTTTATTTGGTGTAGCGTGTAATTTTAGTGTAAATGAAATTTATACTCAGGTGGAAATTTGGAAGCTGCCATAAAAAGGATCAGAGTAAAATTTACTCATATCCAGCAAACGGAGGAAGTCATGGCTAATGTAATTACAGATTCTCCTGGAGTTATTACTATCGCTCCTGATGGTTCTACTGATTGGGTAACAATTAGGCCCATAATCATAAAAACGGTGAAGTTTTATCCAAATGCTGCTGGTGATATTTGTATTATCAGAGATACCTCAGCTTCTGGGAATATAATCTCTAAGTTTAAGGATGGTTCTGGGTATGGTTCCCATGATCCTGTATTCCCGGATAATCCTGTTATACCTTGTATTAAAGGTACAGAGGGTGTTAATGGTAGCTTGGTTATGATTATCTATAAAATGTAGAAGGAGACCATCATGGGCTACGACTACAGTTTTGACCAAGATTATGAATTTAGTCCTTCGGGAACCTTTTATATTCTTGATGAATCAGGAAATGTAATCACTGACGAAGATGGGAATCCAGTTGTTAGCGAAGATGCGCCATAAGGAGATAAGTATGCTAAACCCTAAAAGAACTATTATACTGCTGGTGTCCTGGGTATTTCTCTGTGCTTTGCCTGGTTATGCCACTGACGTCAAGATGAGCGATTTTGGGACGGTCACTACTCTGGAAGGTACGGACTACCTTATCCTCCTTCACGGAACTGGTTCTGGATCAAACAAAAAGATTACTGCTGCCAATGCTTTAGTCTATTTTGGCGGCATATCCTGGGGAGACATCGCTGGTAATAGTGCTCAGGCCCTACCCTCTGGCGGTTTTACGGGGAATTTCATTCTGCCCACAATTAAAGTCCTAACCACTGGTCAGTTTCAATTTTATAATGGAGCCACTTGGGATACCTTTCTTGATCCAACGGTTGGTTTAGCTACCCTGACTCTCGGTTCTGGACTAACTTTCTCGGCAGGAACAGGTGTGGGGCAGTTGCAGGCTGCGGCCACCATCTCCCCTGACACCACCGTAATGTCCACCTTGACCGGGAATCAAGTCGGCACAGGGGTTTATTTTACCACTGGTGGCACCACCACCGCCTACACCCTGACGCCCACTCCGGCAATATCGGCATTGGCTGCGGGGCAAAGATGGCGGATGATGGTCAACGCCACGAATACTGCTGCGGCTACTTTGGCTGTCAGTGGTAAGACTGCGACTGCCATTAAGAAATGGAGTACTGCCGGAGCCACGACTGATATTGTGGCTGGCGACATGGTGATTAACACCATCGCTGAGGTAGTCTATGATGGGACGCAATATCTCCTATTGAATCCAGCCAAGGTTGCGGCTGGTTCTGCCGCCATTCTTGCTACCCCTCGGGCCATCTATGGTAATAACTTTGACGGGTCTGCGGCATTAACTCAAATCATCGCTTCAACCTATGGTGGGACAGGGAATGGGTTTGCTAAACTTGCTGGACCCACTACTTCTGAAAAAACATGGACTGGGCCAGATGCCAATGCCACTTTGACAACTCTTGTCCCTGGGACTATTACCACCAGTGCTACACCTTATCCCGGTTCGGATGGAACCGTGAATGGAACCAAAGTTTACCATTTTACCGTCACCGCCCTGGCTGAGGCGGCACAACTCCAGATACCTTGTGGAACTTGGTATGATGGTGAGCAGCTAATTGTTCGCATAAAGGGAGATGCCACGCCTCGGGCGCTGACTTATGTCACTTCTGCTGGCGGGTATCGAGTTTGTACAACGACACCCGGAGCACTGCCAACCACCACCGTGGCCAGCAAAACCCTTTACCTAAAATTTATATATAACGGTGCTGACAGCTTTTTCGATTACATTGGTTTTGCTGGTTCAGACTTTTAAGGGGAACACCATGAAACGCCTATCCATAGAGCTTTTTGCGCTAATTATGAGCATGGCTACTTTGGTACTCGCCTTATTTTCTCTGAGCCAGTGGATTTGGCAATATTGGTTCTTTAAACTTATACTTGGAGGTTGACATGAAACGCCTTCTTCCAATCTTTCTTCCAATCCTCCTTATCATCCTCCTGTGGACTTCTCAGGGGTGGACTTTTCATCACGAGACTGACTTTGCTCCCCATGACCTAACCTCTGATACTTCACATTCGCCTTTTGTGGTATCAGCTTCGACAAATGCCGGTGCTGGTTATGAGGAATGGAGAGCATTTGAAGGTCACAACAGTGGTGGGTATACCAGTATTTGGGCGAGCAACAATGCAAATGCCACTGATTATCTCCAACTTTATATTGGCTCCACCCCCAAAAAATTATCAAGTTACACTCTCTATTCTGCCTCTGGGGCAGCAGATTGGGCTCCTAAAGATTGGACAATGCAAGGTAGTACGAATGGTACTGATTGGGATGTATTAGACACACGAAGCGGAATAACAGGATGGACAGCCGGTGTCGCTAAGAATTTTGTCTGTTCGACGTACACCACAGCATATAATTATTTTAGGATAAATATCACTGCTGTTCAAAGTGGGCAGTACAAGGAAGTTGCAGAACTTTATTTGTATTATGATGATCTTAGTTATGTAGATAATTATAATACAGTAATTTCGTCTAACAATCAGTCTTTAGACAACCTTGTTACAATGATGTCTCAATCCTTTACTCCGCAATATGCCTATTCTTTGGTAACAGTAAGCTTCAAATTAAAGAAAGTCGGAAGTCCCGCAGGAAATATAACCTGCTATCTAAAGACAGATTCCGGTACTTATGGAACTTCATCGGTGCCGACAACCCCGGTTCATTCCACTTCGGCTACTGTAGCTGCTTCATCCCTGGGAACAAATTACTCGTGGGTGTATTTCACCTTTCCAGCAGATTACACAATGCCTCTGAGTCCCCTTTCACTGGAACTTGATTATGTATCTGGTACTGCTACGGACTACATTGTAGCTCAATATGATTCTGGCTCCGGTGCTGCATCAGGGAATTGGGCTATTTATACGGGCGGGTCATGGGTTCCCATAGCTACCAGAGATTTCTATTACTATGTTGGTGGTAATGCTCCGGCAGGAAATCTTTCTGGGATGATGGTTCAACTCAAAAGATTCTTTGACAAACTCCTTCCACATGCAGCCTTTGCGGGGTTGAAATAATGAAAAAATTATTGTTAATTACTACCCTACTGATTCTTGCCTCAGTAACACCATCATGGACTGCCAATTGGTACACACGTCCTTACCGGGCCGGTACTCCCTATGGTACTGCCGATGGCCTGAGTTACGCTAACGCAAAGGAGGGGCTTGGCAATTTAACTTACGGTGAGGGCGCAATTTTACCCGGTGACACAGTCTGGATTTGCGATATCCACGGCTATACCCATTCGGCCACTGTCAGTTTTGCCAATACGGAAAAAACCACAGTTACACAAAATAATGTTTTTTTCAGAGGAGATAGTGACAATGCCCCAGATACGGCTGCCCACGGACACGATGGAGTTATCTGGGGAACTGTCACGTTTGTAAAAGGTAGTACCGGCATGACAGTAGCGCCCTACGGCACTAACGTTTATTATACGACTTATGGTGCAGGAATTCCAGCGGAGAGCAACATCTTTCAAGATGGTTCTCCAATGAACCTCCCACACAAGACCTTGAGTCATCCCCCAACTCAGGCAGAGTTAGAGTCGTTTAGCCCGGGAGACTTTGGAATTGATCTCACCAATACTTATCTGTATGCCCGGCCTTTAGATGCGAATCCCGCCACCGCTCATGATTGGCAATTATGTAATTCTGTAGGTTGGAGATTTCATGTAGACGGTTATAGTGATACCCGTATTAGAAGTGTTACTATTCACGGTACGCAAATCCTTGTTATAGATGCTCCAAATACCATAGTTGAATACTGCACAGTTGATTGGGGGGACACTGGAATATTCTTTTGGGGGGACTGTTCAGGTTCAATAGCCCAATTTAACACAGTGACAAAGTGTGCCAATGGCATTTATGCTGCCTGCAATCCTAACCATACCCCCCCTACCTATAGTAATAACCTAACTTTTGCTAATAATTTAGTTAATTACAATAGCCCCGGTATCCGGATGGGGACAGATGATGGTCACGGGTTGGCATTGCAATATGGCTCGGGACATATTATTAGGAATAATAAGGTTGTTGGTCACTCCATTGGAGCAGCTATTTATTGTGATGCCACTAATCCCACAGAAGACTTCTCCTTTCAGGTTTATAGTAACTTCATTTATGATAGTATCCAATTATCTAATGGGTCATTTGGTCACGGTATATCAGTATTTGGTCAGCCGCCGGATTCATCCGGCAACAATATCAACGGCAACATTTATAACAATATAATTCATAACTGTAAATGGGCGGGTTTAGTTGTTTTTTGTCCCAATAAGACAGGTAGTTTATTAGAGGTATACAATAACACCATAGATAGTTGTCATAACGGCATGTTCACCTATGACACTGGCACAACCCCTGGAATCAAATTAACACTCAAAAATAATATCTTTTCTAACATGGCCGATAAGGGTGAATATAGTGGTTGGCCCGTGGGCCTTATTTGGAAATCAGGAACCGGAACCGTTAATATCACCTCTGATTATAACTGTTTCTATCCAGCTACTGATAACTGTTTCTTATGGCAGAACACACCGACGGCGATTAGTTATGCCACTTGGAAAGACGTTAGTCATGTCAATGGAGATGTTGATAGTATCACCACCAACCCCCTTTACTTCAACGGCTCTGGGGTTTTCTCTGCCGACACTGACTACCAAATTCCCGGTACTTCCCCCTGTTTCCGAACTGGAACACCTATGGTTCTTACCACTGATTATTTTGGCAATCCTCGGGGGCTGATTCCTGACATTGGGGCTTATTCAATCAGGAGGACGGGGGCAGCAGTGGGAGCAAAACAAAATTAAATAAGAGTTATGGTGGAGGTGATTGAATGGAAGAATTATTACACGAGCAAGATAGCACCAACACAGATAGCAGATGGATCATGCGGGTTATTGTTTTAAGTTCCGCATCACTAATTTGTCTACTTTTGGGATTGGGATATAAAAGCCTGGATTCAACTCTTGGAGAGATCAAAGGTACTCAAATCAAAATGCGGGATGAGTTTATAACAACTGCTAAAGAACAAAATCAGAAGATAGATGATTTATGTAAGCAGTCGCAGAAACACGAGTCATGGTTAAAAGTTCCATTTGAATATAGACAAAAATATTTTATGAAACAACAGGATTAAAATGAGAATAATATGGACGATTTAATTACAGAGTGTTTGGATTATACCTCATCTGAAATCCCAATTAATCCATATTCAATGTGTGGAGAATGCGAAATTGAATATGGTGAAGTAATTTGTTATCGAAGGATATCGCCTTATTGTGCATATAAATGTCCTTGGCTTGGGTTTCCTATTGAAGTGAAATAATGTATTAAATGAAAAGGATGATTAAACTATGACCAAAGCCGAGATACTTGTTAATCATTTCTATCAAGCTGGAAAATTTAACCTGGGGCAGAGAGATAAAGCTTTAGAATTTGCTATCCGGGATTTGGATGGGTTTGTGAAGTGGGCGCATAAGCAGAAAGTAATTAGATGACTTAATATAAACAACCCTTTTATCACTGGAGTTTAAGAACGATATGACAAATGACACTAAAATGGGAATGATGATAGAAATAATTATCCCAAGTTTGGAGAACATTGCCGAGATGGAGGATGAACGATATTTGAACAGCCTGTTTAATAGTGCCAGATTTCAGAAAAGAAAGTTGGGAATTTATATTAAAGCATTGGAATTAAGATTGAAAACAATGCGATGTAAATGAACTGGCTTCGCCAGAAAAAGATGATAGACAACTTGGGATGGAGGTTTGATTATGTCAACTGGACAGGACTTGATTAATCTTGCAGTTACCAGGATAGGTGAGGAGTATGTCTATGGCTCCGACGTGGACCTCTTTGACCCTGACTGGCATGGTCCTTGGGACTGTGCCGAGTTCTGTTCTTGGGTGGTTAAGCAAATCACTGGCAATCTCTATGGATGTCTTGAGTCTAATTCCTCCAACCCTGATCCCTGGACTGGAGCATGGGCCAGGGATGTGAAGGATAAGGTGGTTATCAGCATTCCAGTGGTACAGGCTGCTAAGACACTAGGAGCCATTCTCCTGCGTTATCGGCAAGGGGGGCACCACATAGTATTCACTACTGGTGACGGCGATACAGTAGAGGCTAAGGACACTCTCTATGGGGTTTGTCGAGGGGGAGTAGGCAACTTGGCAAATTGGGATTTTGGCATCTTAATTCCGGGGGTGAAATATGGCTGATGATAATGGGAATGGCGGTTTCAGTCATTGGATACGGCCAATTATTACGTTTATGCTCTTGTCAACCTTTTGCGCTCTGGTCATTATCAAGGCCTTAGGTTACATGGCTATTGACTTTGAATCCAGTGGTATCAATATCGCCTATCAGACGATGGTAGTCACAGCCTTTGGCCTTTGGTTTGGCGAAAGAGCGGCACTTAAAGTGCCAGGAAAAAACTCATAAAAAACCCATAAAGGAGTAGGAAAATGAAAAAGATTTTGGTTTTTATGCTGGTAATTGGGGTATTTATGTCTTCTCTGATGATTGGTTGTTGTTCGATCCAACAAACGGATGGCACTACAAATAAATCTTTCTGGAATTGTTTTACAAAAAGCCAGTATGTGATCTGCAATGCAGACCAGGCTACAGTGTCAGCGGTTGATGTATTTCTTAACTTTGTAAAACCGTTTATTTCAACCACGGTTCCTGGTTCAGCTTTGGCTTTGGCCTACTTGACAGCCACTAACATAAAGACGTATGGGTGTGCTGCTGTCACTGACCTTAATACTCTGATCACTTTTATCCAAGGGTTGAACATAGCACAGGAAGACCAAACGAAGATGGCAGGCAAGAAAATGACTAAGCCTCTGCTTCCGGTTACTCCAATTATCAACTGGAAAAATGCGAATAAATAAGGTGATAATGCGATCTCTGGCATCTCTACTCCTGGTCTTTTGGCTGCTGACACCGACAGCTAAGGACGCTTTAAGCCAGGTGGTAGGGATGCCAGTGGTCTCAGGCTATGCAGAATTGGAGCAGGCCACCACTGGCATGATTTATGCACAGGGAATTAAAAACGGAGTTGAAGTATCAATCACTGTTAAGTGGGTTGCGGGAATGCCAGAGTGGATTAAATATGAACAACCAAAATCAAGAATATAAATCTCCATCGTATAAATGGGCACTCTGGGTTCTCTGCATCTTAGGAGCAGTTGTCTTCTGGATGATAGGATATATAGATCGGATATGGGAGTCGGCAAAATGAATTACAAACTTGGCAAAACTTCAAGGACAATTAAACGAGGAACTTTACAAATTGAAAATTATTTGGACTTCCCAACTCTAGAACAAAATTATCCTCTACCAGCCAAAGTAGATTACCTCACTAAACCAGGACAGTTTTCAATCGCTGGAAACTCTGATTATGGTGATTGTGTAGTAGCTGGGGCTGCTCATATGATTCAGGTCTGCACTGCTACAGCTGGAAAGATGCAGACCATCCCAGACAAGACAGTTATCAACACTTATTTTAACTTGACAGGTGGTCCTGATTGTGGTTTGAACCTAATGGACTTTCTTAAATTTTGGAAGGATACTGGCTTTCCTGGACATAAGATTGGGGCCTATGCTGCGGTAAACCCAAAGAATGTGAAAGCTGTTAAATATGCTAACTACTTATTCGGAGGTCTCTACATAGGATTGGAATTGCCACGTACAGCTCAGATTCAAGATATATGGCAAATGACTGAACATGGCATGTTGGTAGATGGCGCAAATAGAGGATCATGGGGCGGTCATTGTGTTAATGGTGGCTACTGTGACGATTCGTTTATTAAGGTAGTCACTTGGGGTGCAGTTAAAGCTATGACTTGGGACTTCTTATTTAATTATTGTGACGAGATTTATGCCATTATCATGCTGGAATGGTTCACTGCTGCTCACAAAACTCCTCATGGTATTGCTTGGAAAGATTTGCTGGTTGACTTAGGAAAGGTTTCAAGGTTGCCATGAGGATTTATAATTATTGTCAGAAAGATTTTGTAAATAATGGTAAAGATTACTTTTTCTCCAATGCTTTGGCTATAGCATCAGGACATGATAACATCTGAACCGGACCGTCCCATATAGGATGTGGACAGCCTATATTTTTCCATATCCTGATTAATTCATCTTTTGTAACTCCAGCTCTTAAAGCCAAGCTAGCCACCTTTGCCAACGCTTGTAACATAGCAGCAGGACAACCTCCAGCTTTTCCAGGAGGTCGAAAAAATACTTCTTTGTACTCACCTTCACTACAATCAGTAACATAAATTTTACCGCATCCTATTTTCTTGCATATTGTTGGACCTTTTGTTTGCACTGGTCTAATCATTCACTTCCACTCCCTGTTTTATTTGAGCTTCGGATAGGAACCAATATTTTTGGTCATTTTTCAATTCGATGCGGCAGAATCTACTGGTTAATAAAGTATCCTTCACTTGATCTAAATCATACTTGGAAATGTGCATATCCAATGTAGCTAGAATTTCAGCTTCGGAGATTAAGATTCGATTTCGTAGAAGTTCTTTCACTAAATTAGTTTGTGCTGATAATCTGGACATACCATGACCACCAAAAGCAAGAGGCATAGTTATATGTATATCATTGAAAAACTGGATTGTTTGTCTAAGGTCTAATTCTGTTATAACCATAGAATCACCCTTAGCCGCTGAGTTTACCATGGCTACTTTGATTATCATAGATGGAAGACGCTCAGCGTAGGTTAGAAGTCTTGGGTCTTTTATGTTGTGGTTTGGATAGATATTTTCATACCAATCATCGTAGGCCACCTTAGCTGTGGTGTCGAAATGGAACCGACCGATCAATTTACGTATCTCGGTTAGGTCGAATACTAAATGATTTGTTAGTTCTTTGTCAAATGCTGGCATCTTAGTGTAGGATATATGGCGTCCTTTTTTAGTTGAAACTACAAAGATGGTACGACTGGTCATGCCGCCACCAACAGCTAATTGTGGCATGGAGACTTGAATCCAATTGGGTGTTGTAGCTCCAAGAATCCATACAGACGGGTTAATTGCATAGACAGCACCAGAAGTTTTGGTTTTATATTCAAAAGTACTTTTGCCGTCGTAAAGAGCACAAAGGTCAGCCAGACGCTGGTCTATATCTTTACCTTGAAAGAATGTTACTAACTCTGAGGCAACCACAAATAGGGAAGAATGGACAAATGGTGCACCATCCCAATAGTCGGTACGTTCAGCGGCTTGGAGTTGCTGAAAAAACGCTTGGCGGGTGATTACATCTGGGACATTAGTGACACCTGGTTGAGATTCCATGGCTTTATCTAAAATTATGGTACCATATTTTATAGCTACTGATTTACGAGACCCAGGAGGTCCGGTTAGTATAGTATACAAATTAGGATGAACAATCTCAGGCCCAAATTCTATTTCACATTTACGTCCTAACATTGCAGCTATAATAGTTATAGCAGTCCACAAATGAAATCTTTTCGAAGGTTCTGTCTCCTTTACAAGTTTCATATAGGAGGTAAGCCAATTAGCGCAATATCTTGCTGCCATTACGGCTCCGTATCAGAGTGGATGAAAGTAAATTTTCTACAGAACCGTATTGTTATTTATTATAAATAATTTTATTGTTAGTCTGCCTAATTTTTATTCCTCTTGTAAATTCCACGCTTTTAGGGTATATCCTAAATAGTTTACATAGGAGACAATTTTCTATTTCATAAGTGTTTGATGTTATAATTTCTGGATGTGTAAATGTAACCCAATTATGGTTACATGATTCTATAACTATAACTTTTCTAGTTTTAACCATTTTATTGGTTCCTCCCAAAAAATTTTATCTTTGTTATAGCAGCAAAAAACGGTGAATTAAAATCCAACAAACTTTTTGATTTTACAACATTTTCGTTATATTCCGGTAATTTTATATGTAACCTATAATATCTTACAACACAAATAGCCTCTAACAATGCTTGATCCAATCCCCAATGATTCAAAGTTGTCATTAGATCCCTTGTTTTATTTAGAAAATTTATTACATCCTGTTTATTATCATAATCTATATTATAGTACATTATTTAGCACCTCCGACCAACTTCAACCCTTGTTTCTCTAGCGCAAATAAAATTGCCTTGCAGGCTTTGACATCTGCTAAGGCATCATGAGCGTCCTTCATTCCTTCTGGACTTACCAAATAACGATATGCCTCATTGAGTTGAGGCCATTTATGGCCATACTTCCCTGGGAGTTTGCAGACATCGGTTGTCGATTTCATAGTGCAGACCCGAGGAATCTTCCTATACCTATCTAAATCGAAATCAACACCAGTTCGATATATCATAGCCTCAGTGATTACAATATCAAAATCTATGTTATGTCCTACAATACGATCGCACCGAATTAGGAAGTTAATAAATAAACCAGTTGCAGCTCGCTGCGACAAACCATATAATTCAG
Source organism: Nitrosotalea sp. (assembly GCA_023251795.1). Taxonomy (GTDB): domain Archaea; phylum Thermoproteota; class Nitrososphaeria; order Nitrososphaerales; family Nitrosopumilaceae; genus UBA8516. The sequence goes on from JAHEYD010000007.1 coordinate 31,470, forward strand.
TCATTTCGTTGGTTATACCATGGATAGCAGTAGCATTATCTGGGATTGGAACATCTGGATTAATAATAACACTAAATAAACCGACAGTTTTTTCCTCATCTATCAATTCACAGGCAAGTTGGACTGGATGTGGCTGGTCATCATGTTTTTTAGATTTAAAGTTTACGATGCCAGTTGTTTCAGTATCAAAAATTAAAGTGCGCATAATTTTATAGCTCCAAATTTATCAAACTTATTATTTTCCGTAGTTTTATAGTAATTAACTCTTTATACTTTGATTATAATATTATCTGCTATATTATTATTCCTTTATGATAGGACCATTAAAATCTAGCTTGTTGTCAATAAATACTTGGTATAACCCTTGAGCAATAGCTTCAATTATTGATTCTTTATCCTTTTCTCCGTTGCAATAACTACTCATAATATAATGGTTTATTTCATGTACAAAAATCGACCACACCCGAGAATGAAGCATTTTATTACCGCCATCATCCACTCCAGCCAACTGAATACAATTCTGATTGATATAAGCCCGACCACAAATATCAGTTCTCTCATTAAATAAGTATGGATATTTAACCTCAATATTATGTCCAGCAATCCTCAGAATAGATGGAATATTCCCACTAACAGCAAAAGTAGGATTATCAGCGAACAATTGATACCATCCATTAGCCAAACCGGTCACTATCTTACCAGAAATCTCGTCATTACTTTGAAAATAAATATTTATACAGGCTCTAATAATTTCGGTAAGTAAGGCTTCTTTAAGTCGAGAATCGGCATACCAGATACCAGACTTATTTACTCCAGATATTCTAATCTCTCCCATATTAATATCAAACTGACTACTATAATCGGATCTTTCCTTGAACTTATAGGGAAACAGGATATTAAACCAATGCCCACCAATCTTAAGTTTCTTAGGAAATTTCATTGTATCTCCTCAGTAAATTGCTTATTTAACCTTATCAATACACTCCAAAATTATTCTTCAGCCTCCATTTGACCCCAGCTAAGTCCAGTTGCAAAGTCACTAGGTATGATTAATTCCCGCCCGTGGATTGTTACCGGTATTTCCATCAGTTTTTCTATAATATTACTATGGTTGTAGATTTCATCAATCAAACTTTGCCACATAATTTCATCATGGACATTTATTAATAAATCTATCTGGTTTGGGTCGTTTAGTTGTTCAATCCAGTTGTAAATGTTGTCTATGCCGATGTCGAGGATATGAGCCACAGTACATTGTGGGACGAAAGCAGTCATTTCACGGATTACATCATCAGCAATCTTGCCCATAACATAACGACGACGACCTAGTGGAGTTGTAAGATACCTCTTTTCACGGACTTCATGTTCAACTTCATGCTGCCAGTTGACTACCATTGGGATTCCAGAGTACATAGCCTCTAACATACGTTGACATTCTTTGGCTGGGACATCATAACCTTCTTTTATTAATTCATCTGCAAGACGATTTTTTCCTGTGCGGTAATTTGATGCATGGCGCATTTTTTTGCCGAAGAATCGCTGCAATTTATACTTTGGATCACCATTTTTATTTCCATCATAGATAGTTTTATAATCTTCTCCAAAGACAAATGATGCTGAAACGGAATGTGTATCAATTCCATTATTGAAGTCTTCAATTTGCTTCTGGTCTCTGGCAAGATAGGCAACGACCATAGCTTCGGCCTGTTTAAGGTCTCGTTTTCCAAGGATTTTCCCTTCATCTGGTAGGAATGTATTCTTATACGCTATTACTAGTTCATCGTACCTTTGATCGCCTCTTTTACGTCCTGGGATTTGTTGCAGATTTCCCCCACCTCCCAGGACGTATTCAGAGGACGACAAGCGGAATGTTGTAGTTCTAGCTTGATTGTATGTTGTATGAAATCTTCCATCTTCATAGAGTATAGTATCAAGGTAGGAAGATTTCAACTTTGCAAAACGTCGGATATCTATCAATAATTTCGGAATTTCGTGTCCAGTTTTCTTCATCAACCGATGTAAAGCTACTGTATCAGAGCTTGGCTTTCCAGTTTGACGGTCACATTGCAGTGGCAAGTCCAAATCTGAGTATAATACTCGTTTGACGTCTACGTGAGAAGCAGTGTTAACTTCCCTTCCGACCATAGTATTAATCTTGGTTCTTATCTCATTTATAAATATATCGGCATTATCAGCAACTTTTTGCTTTTCTTCTTGGTTTATTTTAAAACCTTTTATAGACATACATTCTAATGCCTTCCACACTGACATATCATGTTTGAAGGCTTTAAGCTGACCAAATCTCTCTAGGTCGTGCTGAGTAGCTTCCTGGATTTCAAGGGCAACTACAGAATCTTTGGCGTTGTACTTCCAGAACTCGTATTCTGACCCTTTCCACTTTTGGTCGGCTTGATTATCTACTTTAAAATCTGATTTGTAATATGGTTCCCGTGTATAAAGTGCTGTGCATAGTGCTAGTGAGTTTAGTTTATACTTCTTTAGTTCATCTCTCGATAAGTCAGGATAACACACGTGATGAGCTTGCATAGTGTCGTAGTAAGGTTCCCTAACATGTATTTTATGTGTTGTTAGCCAGGTGAAATCATAATTTAAGTTATGAGCAATTTTTAGGGCGTCTCCCGACAGCAATTTTGATATGGCTACCCATATATCCTGTTCGATAAAACGATGCCAACGATGTCCAACTCCTCTGTTGAAGGGGATGGATATTGCCCAATCTTTCGAATCAGAGAAGGAAATACAAACAACTGGGCTACGTCCAGGATTTTCAATGTCAAAGGCAATTTTCGGGGATGACCGCAGCCGCTCAAGATGGTAGAGAATGGTATCTTGATCTGGATCTATTAAAAGTTCTCGTTTGGGCAGATTTAATTCTTTAACCTCCGATTCTTTTACTGCACGACGTAGGAATACATTAACAAGCTGACGAAGGGCGGACAATCCTCTAGTTAGCATGGCCGGATGTGGAACTGGAATAACTTTCAGACCTGGTACTAAAGTACATGGTAAGATGGAACCAGCCCAAAATCCATTCTTTTTAAAGATGCCATTTTTGCCAGTCAAGGCAAATAATGGATGGTTACCTAAAGCAACAATACAGTTAGGTTGAGCCTCAATAAGTTGTTGTCGTAGGATTTCTATATAACCTTTAAGTTTTTCGTTTGGTATAGTGCATTTAGAATCAAGATACATCCGTTCTAATTTATCCCCTGGAGCTCGTTCTTGAGATAAATTACCAATAAAACATTGTGGACGGAGTATACTGGCAGCTTGAAGCCAAGTGTCTAGTTCATATCCAGCAGGTCCAACAAATGGTTTTCCTACTCGTTCTTCTTCCTCGGCGGGAGCTTCGCCTACAAAGGCAAGACGCAGTTGGCCTCCAGGTGGAAGGATGATTGGAAACTGATTTTCAACTATTTTGGGCATCCTGTGGCTCCGACTCGAACGCTGCGAGGACAGCATAACAAGCTATGTCGATAAATTCCTCTCGAAGATGGGCCAAACCGCCGTTTTGTTTTAATAGGTTATGGCAGCGAGCTATTTTTTCCAGCATTCTAACGAGGATACTATATTGTGGCTGGACAGATAACATAGTTGCCACCTTTCGGTAGGTTGGACCATAAGTGTTTCCCTTATGTTCTAGGGTCTGTTCGACAATATCCAAAACTTCTTTGATAGTTCTCATAGTTTTATCTTTTCTCCTTGGAGGAAAATTATACACTCCAAATTCGCCATTAAAAAATGGGTGAGTTTCAATCCATAAATGACGCCTTTCTCGTAGATACTTAGCGACCCAATCTACATTATATTTAGCTTTTATAACTTCTTGATTGTCTAACTCAGCCAAAATCTCGGATGACTCATCAAGAAGTCTAAGTGCAATAGTAAAACTTGGTATATTCATCCACTAACCCCCAATTTACTATATTTTTTAACTGCCTTTTTTACTGCATTTCCATATGATGGTTCATACTCAGCATTGTATTTATGTAACCTGCGAATTAAAGCACCAACATCTTGGATGTTAGACAATGCCCTGGCACCTATTTTGATGTTAATCTCTGGATCGTTGATGTTCCACCGGTTTAAAAAATATTTATGTATTCCCATAGGTCCGTAGTAAGTTCGACCCATACGTCCAGTGCGAAATTCATAGCTGCCTTTGCGGGATTCAATGTGAGCTACTGCCATAACATAAGCAGGGTTCACATTGTATTTGATACCATATGCACACATATAAGATTTAAGGATTACTGTCTTTGCCCAGGATGAATCTTCTCCCGTCAGGTGGTGACTTACTTGGCGAGGTTGGTAGTCGAAGCTGGACAAAGAGTTAGGAGTTAAAAGCAAAATTATTGTTAGTACTACAACTAACAAGTATTGTATCCAACCAACCCCTTATGGTTAATTTTAGCGTAATGACTCATATTTTTCTCCTATTAAGCATTTTTTCCTTGTACCATTTTATTAAATCAGGGTGAGATCCAAACAAATGATTGTATGGAGCAGTACAAGTCCATGATCTATGATTAATACACCAACCTTCCAACAATCCAAAGTTAATGATTTTACATTTACATTGACGTTTGCTTACATGTTTTTTAACTAAGGGCAAACGAAATTTTTCCTGCCATCTTGGTAATCGTATACTCAATTAGATTTCCAATCCATCGAGATCAAGTCCAGATTCTTCCGGACTGTGCATTTTAGTGTATTCATTGATTAAGTAAGCTATTGCTCGCTCACGATTATCTTGGTCAGATTCATAGCCAAAATAGGACAGCCCATCAAAATACATTGCAGCTGCAAGACTACTACCAGAACCTGCAAATGGGTCAATTAGAAGTCCCTTAGTTCCGGGCAGGTAAATTCTAGATATCAATTCGGTTAGTAATGGAATTGGACGTTGTAGACTGTGTATTTTCGTGCTGTAAGACACTGGATTGCAGATAATTACATCGGGCTGTCCTTGTTTCACCAATGCTGTGTCACCTTTTGAGGCAAATAGTATACAATCAGTAACTGAGGCTGGCCATTTAGCAGGATTATTACAGTTTCCTGGGTGTATATGGTTGGCCGCTATACTACCACGGACCCAAATCATTGGTTTATTGTAAGTGTTAAAACCATATTGTTGAAATACCTGAGATAGATGAGACCAATATCTAAAAGCACAAAACATATAAATGAAACAATTAGGTCGACCTACACGAGACATCTGTTGGATGACACTTTCTACAAGAGGAAGAATATCCTCTGGTAAATCGTGATATAATCCCAAGGTTTTTTTAGATAAGTTTTTCTTTGCAGCTTTATTCTCTCTGAGGTCCTCTGTTTTATAGTCAATACCATATGGAATGTCAGTCAGGAAAATGGTAGCAATACCAGCCTTTAATGACTTCATTCCTTCTAGGCAGTCACCAAGGATAACTCGCTTAGAGAAGTATTCTTTAGGGTCTGCAATAGGTCCGGTTTGAGGTTCTGCTGCTCGTCGTTCGGCAAGTTCTTGATGAGCTTCCAGGCGCAGTTTAATCTGGACCATTTTTACTGCTTCCGACATAGTTTTGGCTTCGGATAGTTCTGGCATAAGTTTTGAAGCTTTAGCAATTAGATGGGCATGAACTACAGTGCTGCGGTCTTTATATCCCAACATTTTTGCAGTATCTATAGTAGCATGACCTTCTTTGTTGACACCTGGACCTCGTTCTTTCTGGCCTAAGGTTTCCTTCATTAATCGGTCAATGTCAGCGATTGCCTGGGCACGTTCAACTGGAGTCATATCTTGACGGGATACATTGGACATCAATTCAATTAAACGGTGTTGTAGTTCAGAATCTAATTGAAGTTTTCCGTCTTCATGGGTAGTATACCAAACATCACGATTGAGGAGTTTACAGGCACGAGTTCGGCATTCACCATCAACTAGGATTAGTTGGTTATTTTCACAGCGGACTAGAATAGGATTGAATTGACCAACCTTTTTTATATCGGCGGCTCTAGCCTCTACAGAGGAGAAGTCTTTGCGGTAGCGACCTTCGGTGATTACTATATTATCTGGGTGTGTAAATGGCACAGGTTTGTCTCCTTATAGGTCTAGATCGTCTAAGTCTAAACTAAGAACGTTAAAATCTGGATCAGGTTGTGTAGCAACTTCTTTTGTTTTCTTTTCCACAATGGCAATTGTATCATGCTGTGCTCCACCATGACATATTAAACAAACTCTGATTAATTCAAAACCTCTTATAGCACCCATACTAATAGAATGATAACCAAATGTTACAATAACTCCATTTATTGGTACTATTCTAACTAGTTCATCCTTTAATTTCTTAAATGGACTAGCGATATAACCCTTGTACTTTTCCATACTTTTTCTGTAAGCATATGGTGGGTCGAGTATTACTGTGTCAAAAGTACTTTGGTATTGTTTTACAAATTCAAGAGCATCCATGCAAAAATCTGGCTTAGTTTCTGGGTTTAAATCAATTCTAGTTTCTTCTAGGTTCAATTTAGTTATTCCAGCAAATAAGTTTAGAACTTTACCACTACTAACAGACTCAACCCATTCTTTGATTTTTGGGGCTTTGAAGGTATATTTGTTTAAAGGTTGGGATATTCTCTCTATTATTAACATAATTTTCCTTTATAGATCTAAATCATCCAAGTCTGCTAGAAATTCTGCGGTAATTTCCGGGCTTTTTCTCTTAGTTGCAGCAGATCGCTTTGTGGTTCGTGTCTCATAAGCATTATCCGTGAAGGATTGTCGTTTGGACCGTAAGTTTTCGATGAAATCAGTCAGTTGGTCCTGAGTTAAATCATGCAGGTCTACACCAAGTTCACTGGATAGGGTTGCCATATTTAGTTCCTCACATTTTGGATCTGAGTAAATTTTCTACATTACCTGTTTGATAATCTAATCCGTAAAGCTGGTGACTTCAACGCCAGTTTGACGGCAGCTGATATGTTTAGGGTATTATCTTCTTCGGACAATTGACGTAAAGCAGCACGAATAGCTTCCCGAATGAAAATAGATCGTGCACCATATTGTGGGAATACTTTGTAAAAGGCGTCATAAAGGTCTTGGTCTAAACGGACTGGAAACGAACGATGAGTCGGTTCGTCGAAGTTATTTAGCATGGTTCCCCCAAATTAGTTTACGTAAAAAACTGGGGGCCGAATTTCAATCGCCCGGCCCTCCGTTAAAATAACGCTCATATGTTGCGGCAAAAATGTCAGGTTTACAAGGGTAAAACTCACCAGCAACCCCTTTGATGACCCAATCACCCGGCGTTACCCAATGGGCACCCTCAAGAGTTGAGATAGAAAGCTGGTAGATACCTGATCCATTTTTATCCATAGAAGCGGGGGTGCCTGATCCCCGAGTCCAGTCAATGATTTCCCGATTGCTATCAGGAGTCCCCATTGCTTGAATCGCCTCAATTACCACAGGTCTTTTTCGGAATTTTAAAATCATGCTTCTCTCCTTGATATAAAAAGTTCCTAGGGGCTGGATTCTTAGTACCAGCTTGGTTACATTATTGAACGGCATCACTACACCAGACGCTATCTGGCTGTGGCCTCTGGGCTGTAACTTGGATAGTCCACCTATCCGGTTCCCGCCGGGTCGCCCTAGGTTTAAACTCTGGTATTTTTATCCTGCCCCAGCTGACGGGATACTACTGAGATGAGTGCTGGTTTTTCATATAATAGTATACATCTTGTAATTTAATCGCCCTTTTTCTTTTTTAAAGTAAGTCGGAGCTTTAGGTGTTTTTATCACCAAGGTGTCCGACGTACCTGTAGGGCTGCTGCGGAGGCCGGTGCAGCAGCAGGTCTTTGTGTAGTTCCTCAGCATGCAATTCCACATGCTCCATTCATGACCTGAACCCCCTTATGCCGGTCTGATGCCCATAAACTTCACTCGGGCTTGTAAGTCTCCCTGGCTAATATCGTGTTTTAAGTCGACCATAAACCTTTCACCAATTTTCTTGACAAAGAAATTTTTGTCGAATTTGCCAGTTTCTTTGCCACCAAAAACAGCCGCCGCTTTTTTAATGTAAGCTATTTTCTGAGCGCATTTAGTCCGGCCATCAGCAGCATGAAGTTCTGGACTTTCCTGCATCATTTGTAAGCGACTTTCTTTTGTTGCGGCTTTGTATTTGACATTATAATCTTGCTCCACAGGAGACGGCACTGGGATATAGATATATCCCAACATTTTGTAGTTAGGCATTTCAGGGTCATCATCTGCCAGTCTAGGTTTTAAAACATAGTTCCTGCGGCGATTGGCCTCCGGCAGATCCATATCATCCTTCGTGTAAGCAGTGAATACTTCGACCAGTACGGCGGGATGCCAACCTTCTGACGGCGGCCTTTGAGATTCTGCATCACCAAGGTCCATGTCAGGCATAGTTGCTTCAATTCTTAGTTCGTCAGACATGTTATTTCTCCTCATGTTTAGGGTTTAGTAGTTATAGATTTTAGCTCTTTAGGAGCGTCATCTCTTTGGTTAATATGCCCTCTAGTATTACAGTTTTCACAGGGTACTTGTCTTAGACCAATACGGATGTAACCAGTACCTTTACATTTAGGACATTGAATTTGGGACATTTAGTACTCACTTTTTTGGCATCACAGAAAGTAAATCAGTAAAGTTCTGAGGTATATAATCTGGAACATCATCTCCGTCAATTAACCTATTTCTTATTGATTGTAAAGTTTCGGTTGGCTTAGTTCTCCAGACATATTGTCCGTCCCTGTAGACTGCAAGATATACCACATCGAAAGCTTGCATGATAGTACGGCTAATCTTCTGACCTTCGGCGTAGGGAGTTTGAATAATTGCTTCGGTTATAGCATCCTTCTCCGTTTGTAGATGTGCAGTCATTATGAAATTCTTGGATTCATATCCTTGGCAAACTTCACAGATTTCTAGCACTTTCTCGGCAAAAAGGTCCCAATCACGAAAAGTTGGGCCTTTTGTCCCTGCTCCTGCAAAGATGGCACCTTTGGCTACTTTGGATAGCCCGGTTAATGGATCACAAGCAATGTTCTGGATGTTATCTGCTTTGGTAATTAGGACGTTAGTGTCCAGTATATATAAGTCCAACATCCGTTTATGGTTTAGATATTTTGCATCTAGTTTGTAATCTTTGGTTACGATTTTGGCTATAGACAAATAGCGGATTACGGCAGCATCTTTGTCTGTGAAATCGTCAAGTTCAGCAATTTGGTCAGCATCACCCGGTTCAAAATAGCGTAGGCTGCGACGAATTGACCTCTCACCAGATGGATCGAACTCAGAAACAACTAGAGTGCCAGGTAAAGTAGTTAGAGACCTAGTTTTTCCAGTTCCACTTTGGCCTAGTATTAAGATGGACGACATGGTCTATCTCCCATTTCTTGTTTTATGGCTATAGCAACTTTGAATATTTTTGTGATTTGTTTTACAATTAAATGACAAAACCAGTCAGTCATATCTGTGCTACAATCCAATTTAGAGTTTTTCTCGGCAAAGTCAAGAGAGTCCCAAACTACTTTTGGTAGGGATAAATCAAAGGTTATTATTCGAGTTTCCATCTTTAAATCGTCTGACATAGGTAGCCTCCTATTGTTGGTTATAATTTAAATCTTCTTCCTTCTATTTCAAACTCACAATTATCCTTCTCAGCTATAGTTATTACTTGTAGCTGAGGTTTTGTGATTTTCTGAGCGGTAAAAACTTCTACCCTTCTGGCCGCATCAACTAACCTCATAATACGGTTGGCTTCATCACACATTATCTTACCTCATTTAGTGGGTTCCAAATTGATTTCTTAAAGTTAGGTCCTGGTTGTAACTCTCTATAATTTATTCCTGCAGTTGTACAGAGTTGATAATATGAACAAGTATCCGGCCAACGGTCACAATAATCTTCTGTCTTAGGCCACTCGTTTTCAGACCGGCAAAGTTGAATTTCCTTGAAGATATGATTCGCTTCGGATAACCACATAGATAAGTCCCAATCGCTGCGAGAAGTTGGTTGACGGTCGAACAAACAACGTTTTTGGTCTACAAGGACGCCATTGACGTAGAGGCTGTTACAGTTTTTACCAAATAACTGACGCATAGCCCATAAATAAGCTGAATACTGCCAACGGAGAATCTTGCCTCGCCACCATTTTTCGGAGAAATAAGAAGTAGTTTTATGGTCCATCGGTAGGAGGCCGTAACCTGGAAGGTCAATGATTAGATCGATTATAACTACTAGCATGAAGTCACCAGCAGGTAGAGCACCACGAACTTCAATGTCAATAACTTTGAAGGATTCTTCTGAATAAAAATTTTTGTAGGCGTTCATTATCTCTGCTGCACGAATTGGGTTACGTTTGGTGTCACCTTCTGGCTGCCCATGAAGTGCCCAAGCTCTGTCGAAAGCAATCATGGCATTGATTATGTTCTTGGTTTTATACCATTCAGCTAGCATAGCGTGGATGGCGATACCATAAGCTAGTGGTACTTTGGGGTCAATTGAATCTATCTGCCGCTCGTGCCGCCAATAGAAATACCGTTGACAATTACGGAAGTCGGACAACATAGTAGAATCTAATTGTTGCAGATTTGTTGGATTATTTGTGTTCAATGTCATTCTGGCCTCCTTATTTCTTCATTCCTTTTCTACCACGCCGTTCTTCTTTGTTAGTTAGTTTTATGATTAAAATACTACCGTCTAATTTCATGCTGATTTTGGATTTCTCTTTTGGATAGTAATACAACAATTCATACAGGAGTCGTTGTAATCTAGCAGCTTGTGTTGGACTACCAAAAGTTATCTGCCTTTTATATGGAACAATTATTGGTTTACTAGCTTCTTCTAATAATTCGGCGGCATAAGTAGAACAACCAACTGCATTGATTTGAGCTAAAGTTGCAGGTAAATTACGGTACATAATTATTCTACTTGAACAATTTGAAAGATTAAAAATTTCCTGGGAAAATAGCTGGCTGGAGTTTTAATATCCAGCTCTGATAGCACTGCACATAACGTCGGTACGTGCGCCCATTACTTAGCCACTGGCCGTTGTACTCTACCTCTAAGCGCCCTGTTCTCGCAGGGAACGCAGCTAAGTTCCCAGGATTTATTGGTTGTATTAACAGTTTTCATAATTTATGCTCAGATTATAGCACATTATATATATGGTTGTCAAGTATTTTTTACTTGTCCTTATTACTTTTTTATTTCTCCTGTTGGTATTCCATATCAAAATAATTTCATCTCAAATTGTTTATTACATATCTTTTCTGTTGGGGATGAGAGTAAATTTTACTCATATCCTATTTATGCAGCATTTGGTTGTGTTGATACAAAAAGTTCTGGTGCTGTTGTTGGAGGTACATTTGTTGTTGTAGTTGATAAGTATTCAATTCTACTGCTGTTTGCCATCTGGCATTATAATCTATAGTAGCAGCAGTGTTCGCTGCTTGAATGTTGGAGCCAAGATTCATAAGAGTCATACTCATAATAGCCATATTCTGCCGTTGTTCTGGGGTCAGTTCCACACAAGCAGAAGTTAGTAGAAATAGAACAATCAATAGGTATTTCATTATTATATCCTCCCATACAGGTTATTTTCTTTTATTACTTCCATCAGATGTTTAACTTGTTCTCGTAGATGTAGAATTTCTGAGCCTACAAATAGGCTGCACATAATCCAGCCAAAAATTGTGCCTAAAGACAATCCTAAAAATAGAAGTAAGTACATCATTTGAACAACCTCCTTCTCCTTTGAGTGGTCTCACTTGGTAGGTGGAATGATTGTAATAATCGGCCAAGACAAATTTTACATATACCACGGAGCATATTACCATAATGGCTGACTACGGTGAATATACCACAGCCATAATAATAATCTTGGATGATTTTTGGTTTAATTTTATGTGGATGTGTCATGTATAACCTCCTGTTTTTCTTTCGTCCAACTAACCATTTTTTCTTTGCTGCCCCAAGACTGGCTTGGAGCTTCATTGTAGAAAAAGCCGATATAAGCAGGGAGATTCATAAGGTTAGTTCTATCTGCATACCCAACTGCGGAAGATAGGTCATTGCAGATTACAGCAGACAGAAAACTACCAGGTTCAATGCCGTGAGAAAGGTATAGCTGTATACTGCTAGCCATATAATCAGGGATTATGAAATTAACTCCTTGAATTTCATATTCATAAAATGGTTCTTTCATATAACCTCCACTGTAACTTTCAACTGTTTTGCTTCTGCTGGGTACGACCATTTTTGGACATAGATAGTCCCAATTATGGGTGGTTGTCCAATTCCTGGCTGTTCCTTGAAACGAATGGTATTTTTTGTTTCCTTTTCACGTATGAAGATAATTGGTTCTGGCTTGATTTTCATGTTTGAGCCTCCTTTTTTCCTTTTATCTGTTTTAACTGCTTACCAGTCCGAACCAAGTGGCTCATTGGTTGTTTTCCTCTTTTTGTCTGTAAGTGGTAAGATACCAGTACGCTCTAGTTGAAAACGAGAAGAAGATGGTATGCGTGCATCATTTAACCACTCTGCCCATTCTTCTTGCGTTGCCATAGCCAGCAGTCTATATCTTTCGTCTGACCACTGTTTTTCGGGTTTTGGTTTAGTTATTCTTACAGTTGATTTCAGATACCCATATCTTTCTCCGTCTGGCCAAGTAATTCCAATCCATTCTGAACATAGCAATGGTGGTTTAAAAGCAACGCCGACAGAGTTCTTGTATTTTTCGTACCAAATACCACCGACTACCACCGACAATAAAAACGTTGTCGCCTGGTTTGGGTTCTGGTTCAAATTTTGGTATATATTTTGTTTGGTAGTTCTTTTCAATTTCATCACAAAGTTTGAGGCCATATTCTGCCAGCCAACGAAATTTATCGGTGGTGAGGCAGTTATAGTATTTACCTCCAGCGTGCCTTGTAATGATGGTTATTTCGTCTCCTTCATGTTTTATTTCTACATAATTTCCGTTTATACTACTTTCAATTTTCATGGTTTGACTCCTTTTTTATTTTTATTTCTTCCAGGTTAAAATTCCACCAATTGTGTAATTTTATCTTAATTTCATCAAAATTACCTGGTTGGCAGTATGGACACATAATTATTTCTGTTCTCAGCCAGTCTCCTTCATATCTTTCGTAGTATTTCTGCTGTCCAGTGAATTTAGTCCCACAACTTAAGCAGGTTTTTGTTTGTAGCTGGTATTTTGGTTCACCCAATGGATTCAACCTGTCCTGCTGCCTGGCTTCTCTTGGACTCCGTTCCTCAGTGAAATATTTTTTGGTTGGTGTTACATTATCAAGGAAGTCGTCCAAATCATCCAAATCCAGGTCAAAATCATCAGACATAAAGTTAATCTCCAAATACAGCTAACGCTTTTTTAGCTCGGTCTGACATAGTTGGTAGGCTGTTATTTTGTCTGCATTTGTTCTGCAATCGTAACTGTTCTGCTTCCAGTTCGTCAATTCTACGACTTTGCTTTTCGATAACTTTGATAAGTTGTCGGTATGTTGGTCGGTTGTTTCCTTCGGTTTGTAATCCCAAGTCGTGAATAGCAACAGTTTTAACTCCATTGTTGGAGTAAACATGGAATTGATTTCGTAGCATTACGGACAATCCACTCCGTCTGTTTGTAGTATAACCCAGGTCTGTAGCCAATTCATCAAAGGCAGTAGGGCCTTGAAGGGTTAATATAGATACAGCATTCTCTAACATTTGTTTCTTCTCTGTTCTGGTTAATCTTGGCATAGTATGGCCTCTTGTTGTGGTTTATTTGTTATTATTTATTCAAATTCCAACCTAGGATCATCTTCCTCCAAGTCATCTGATTCACAGTCACAGAGATTCCAGATGCTGCCACAAGTGGAGCAAATCTGCTCATCATAGTTGTAATCATCTGAGGTTTTATGTTCCTCAGTTTTATTCCAAGTGGCATCTAGGTTATTAGCGCTAAGTCCATCTGGTAAGTTATATCCAGACATTAGAAATCCTCCATTGCTGCCATTGATGAATGATGCACATTTAAAATGATTTGGATAAAAGGTGACCATTTCTTCTGCAATTAATCTATTTCTACCAGCAGCTTCTGCTTGGCGGTATAAGTCTAATTTCTTATTTAGCCTATCTTGTTTTGCTTCACTTTCTGCTTTACCAGCAAAGTAGAAAACAGCAGCGATAAATAGGCTTGCCCCGACGATTAGAATTGCGGCCATAATATCCTTCCTCTATTGGTGTTATGGTTAGAGTTTCTTCCATGGACAGTCACCTACTTTATGTTCCTGAATTATCATAGTATTGCCAAAGAGGTAATAACAACGAACATCTGTTTCTCTGGTCATCTTTTTACAGGTCATATTTTCAGTTAAAATGAAATGAAAAAGTCTTGGAGCGTGCTCTCTTGGGTGGAAAAGCCAAAATTCTGGATTGCTATTTTCTGGGTAAAGCTTCATAACTGGTGCTGTACTACATCGATAGCACCAAAACATTTTTAAACTAGCCCATTCTTTGCTGTGATAAATTCCCTTTTCTTCTTTCATTTTAGCCCCCTATGGTTTTTCTTTGTTGGTTAGGCAACTATTTTTAATTTGCATCACAAAGTTTTATGTTATTTTTCTTCTTTAGGGAGTTAACGATATAATTTCCCTAAAATAAACATGAACTTGGATGACCTTGTCCTACTGGGACGCAAGACAGTAAACTTATCCGGAAGTTTGGGAGTGCCTATCTTAATCATTGGGAATTATCATCCTTGGAATCCTTAGCCTTTTCGGTTTTCGGCTTGGGCCGATAAGATAGGACTTTGTCTACTATGTGATTTAGGATTTTGGGGGGCTTTTTCATTGTGTTCAAAACCCCCTCCCATCGTAATGTGATTGTAATAAATGTTTTTCGATTGTATCGGAAAGTGTTTTTAACTAATGCTCGCCGTAAAGGTAAATCTTTGATAAATAAAGGCCCGTTTATCATAAACAACTCTGTAAACCACAAACTCCCATAACCATTTTAACTGCTGTATCTGCTAGTTCTGCAAAGTTTATGTGATAATCAGTGTACATAGCAGCATTAGCAGCATAATAGATAGCACAGGTAGTATAGGTATCACGGGTCATATCAGCATTACAGGCAGCAACACGGTTAGCAGCATAGGTAGCATTACAGGCAGCAACATGGGCCGCATCAACAGCATTAGCATCAGCATTAGCAGTAGCACAGGCAGCAGCTTCATTGGCGGCGGTGCTGCACAATTTAGCAAAAGCAATCTGTACTAGTCGGGTTTTTCTCTTTGTCCATTCAGGTTTAGGCAACTTCTTCACCGTAGTAAGAGAGAAGGTTCCTCCTTTATCCCAGTTCTCAACTACTGGATCACCTTCTATTTCCCATAATTGTGGGTTTTCGATGTTGGCATGAGCGGGGTTTAGCAAAAACGCTAAGTTTGGGTTAGTGTAGAAATGAATAACATCAGAGGTACAAAGTCGGGGATTTTCACAAGGATTTAATCTGAGTGTAAACCCCTCCTCCCACTTAGTCTCACCTTCTTGTCCTCTCCGAGTATACCCTTCTTTGTCTGTTAGTTTAAACAGTTTCATGTTATCTCTCCTCTGTGGTTCAGTAAAACCGGTTATAGTTATACGTTTCATAATTATATATGTATACACTTTTATCCCTTAAAGGTTAATAATTTAATATCTCCTTGTCGATATAACAACAACATTTTATTGATTTTACCCATAATTTGATGATAATCTCCGAAGTTTGTTATTGCATAGTCTGGTATGCCAATTTTCTTTGCTCCGTGAATGTCCCTATCTTCTGAGCAGTAGATAAACTGCCAGCCTAGTTCAAACTTTTTTTGGACTAATTCTCTAAGTTCGGACATATTATAGTGATTTTGGTAGTTAAGTCTATCTGGCCCGTTATCATTACCATCTGTCAGGATGATAAACACTACATTAGTTGGGTTGTCTAGTCTGTTATCTATGTTCTGGATTGTATTACCGATTGTATCATATAATGGTGTGTTGCCTCTAGTGATAATAGATTCCAAGTATTTAGGGTTGATCAATGTTTGTGGCAGTATTTCTTCGTGAAATGTTTTATATCCAAAGGTTGATTTTCCAGGATGTCTCGCCTGTCGTTCAAGAAGTTTGTTGTAGGAAGTTATTAACTTCGTACGATTGTGGGACATAGACCCTGAAGTATCAACGACAAATTGAATGTGTGCTGTATTTTCCTGGATATTTTGTATCTTTTCCAGTCTGCTGTTTATTTTTTGCATTTCCTCAGTTGTAGTAGGATTGATATCTGGATGTACTACTTTAGCCAGTTGTTTTCGGGCCTTATTTATAAGCTCAACTGGGATAGAGACTCTAGAAAATCTTTTTGTAGTTGTTACTTTTTTGGTTTTCATTTGTGCGACCTCCAGTTTTACAGTTTATAGTTTACAGTTCTAAATCGTCTAAATCGGCCTCAAAATCTGCTGGAGAATCAAAATCGGCATCAAAGTCAATCGCTTCATATATTAACTGAGTTACTTGACGTTGGGTTAATTGATTTAACTTTCCACCGTTTTTCTGTAAAGCCAGGTAAATTGTATTGGCATTAGTTGTTAGATGAATATATGCCAAAAGTTGTTGTTCATCTTCAGTTGTTAATTCAGTTATTTTCATTTTGGCCTCCAATCTTCAAACTTTAATTTCTTCAATTTTATTTAAATGTTAACCTTGCTGATACCCAAGTTAAACTCTTGCCAAAAATATCTGCTATTTCCTGCAAAGTTCGACCTTCCGACCTCAATTGTCGGACTAATTCTACTTCCTCTGTAATTTTATACAACTTTTCCATCCGGTCTGCTTTCTGTTTTGCACTTCCCAATCGGTAGTAAGGCATCTTCGTCTCCTGCTACAACTTTTGTAAGCCAATCATCTTCTGCTATACTTTCTTCGGTGGGCATAATATTTACCGTTTCTTCTTTTTTCCTTCCACTAGTACCAGTACCAACACTAGTACCAATACCAACACGTGAAATTTCAAATCCTTGTGGTTTTATCATTTGAATACTTGCCTTGATTTGTTTTAATTCTTCTGGTATTTTAGCATCTGAATCTGATGAAAATTCTAAGTCAAAATTCCTCATTTGAAATTGAATTGTTTGACATCTTGTCCTCAATCTGTAAACACCGGTTAATCCCATATGGTGCAGCATACCATATAGTAAATGCCTAATACGTCCGATAGAATTACTATCTCCTGTTATGTAAAATTCTGGTATTTTATCTAACAATTTCTGCTGGATATCTTCCAGTCCAGCCATCTTCAATTCTGTTTTAATATGTCCCCATGATGGATATCCCATTTGTTGTCTCCATTGATTATTAGTTTTTAATCTTCATTATTTACTCAACTTATTTCTATTATAATCATATCATAACTGCTCAACTATGTCAACTATTTTTTACTTATCCCCACAACTTTTTACTTTGGTTGTAATATAACTACCAATTGTAATACAACTACTAGTTGCAGTACAATTACTAGTTTTGTTATAGTTATTGGTTATAACACAATTACACAACTGCATAACTATTACTACTCTACTACTCTACTACTCTACTACAAATTACTACTACTACTATAATTCAGATTTCATTTTCACTGATTATTAATAAATCTAACTATTATTAACTCACTAAATGGATCTGAGTAAATTTTACTCTTATCCGTTGATTGGTTGGATGAGTTTTTAAGAGTTGGTTTTTATTATTTATATTTTTTTATTTTTTTTTTTTAAACTATCACCATACACACATATAGGTCATATCTAACAAGAATCAACCAATGATATATGTTTTGTTAAGAGAGATAAAATAATGATGTAGAGAAAAAATCAGTAGTAGTAGAGCGTAGTAGAGTAGTAGAGTAGTAGTCAGTAATTTAGTTGAACATAGTTGAGTACAAACAAGAAAAAACCCCAGGGGTTTGATGTCCCTGGGGGGTGGGTGGTAGAGGGTTACACCTCAGTAAATTCTTTAAAGTCCCGTTTAATCATGTGCTTGCGCATGGTGTCGGCTGCTAGCGGTATTTCTTGTTGTACTTTTTAACCTGTAGATTAGCCATAGTTCTTTTACTCTCCCTATGTTAGTAGTTTATAAGTCTAAGTCATCCAACCCTGACAAATCATACAATTTCTGTGATTTGATCTTGTATTCTTTGGGTAGACCGTGAACTTTCCCATTATCGAAGTTTTCAAACAGTTTGGGTTTGACAATTCGTGGCTGAAAGTCGATATGATTGTCTATACGCATTTTAACAGTCCGTAGTTCTGCTAATATTGATGCAGTTCTACGTTCAGAATCAATAAGACGGCGTTTTATTTCGGCCTCTTGTTTGCGTAAGTCTGATAAAGTATCAGTTGTCATAATGACTCCTTGGATGTGAGTAAATTTTACTCATATCTTTTCGGATTAACCGCTAACTTGATTCCCTTGTGTATATTAATTGTTAGTCTCTTGTTACTGCAATTACAGACAAAATCAGTATTAGTACCATCAGGACGATTAACACTGCCAGACCTTTTATATTTCGGGCTCCCAACCGTCCTTTTCCAGTTTTCTGGCCTTGGCCGCGATGATTTTATCTCTGGCTGTAAGATTGGCAGTGACCACATCTTTCATAGCTTGGTTGTCATCATCTTTCGCTGTAAACACGGTAGAAATCCCGCCGACTTTCTCCCACTTTTCCTTGGCCTTTTCTACGCCTGCCTTTAAAGCGGGGAGAAAGTCTGTAGAAAACCAAGATTTCGCTTTGCGTTCATAGATGCTTAGCTTCGATCTGGTGCTACCGATTCCACGGGTGCCGATTGATTCGATGAAGACGTTCGGATCGGCGCAAGCTGCGGTAATACCAGCTTGTATGATTTCATCGGTAGATTTGTCTCCATGACCCGTTAATCTTTCAAACAACTTTCGAGTCAGGAAGCCCAGAGTCCCTTTATCTTTGTTCTCAGGGGTAATTGTGTCAAGATCAACTTGACCTGTGAAACCTTTTATCGTGATGACCTGTAGATTAGCCATTGTGTTAGTCTCCTTATAGATTATGAGATAACACAAGGGAATCAAGTTAGGGGTCAATCTAAGTTATGCTCTTTATTATACAACCCTAAGTGTTTAAGTTAATAAGCAACGAATGCTATATTAAATCGTCCGGCTCTTTTGATGTTAGCGAACATACTGATAATTAATTCACTCCCATCATACAAATTAATTTCAAAGATTTTACCTTCATCATCATTCCAAACTGCTTCGACTCTTTTATTTTCAGCTTTTTCAAAGATGTCAAAGAAATGTTGTGCTTGTTTGGGTGTTAAATCACTCATTTACAGCCCCCTTTATATTGTCAGGGCTGTATAATAAAGAGCATAACTTTTTAGATTGTACGATAAAGACATACAATCTATCTTAATAGACTTTGTGAGTCTATCTGAGAGACTTTCTGATGCTCTCACTTATCATCTGATTGTCAAAGAGTGTGTCAGAGTCTATCTTATCATCTAAGCGTTATCTGACTAATTTCTGACTATGACTATTGCAAGAAGGAGGCCAAAACAGCACCATCAGATGAAAAATGACTCAAAAATTATAACTTATTGAAATCATTAGATAAATCGACCGTGAAGATTTTATATGAATAAATGAAATATTATTGCATAAACTGTGCCAAATCCAATAATTTGTACTGAAATAAATATATTTTGTTAAGTCTTTGAAATCATGGTACAATTTCTTAAACTTGTCAGTACAAAAAATTGGCCGGTCGATCACAAGAGTGCATGTCACGATATTTGCATTATGCAAGTATCATACCATCGATTGATTGATGTTTAGTTATCAGGTAGTATTTATTATTATACAAGAATGATCCCTAATTAATAATTGTTACAGTTTGATAATTATTATTTATTTTAACTTTGGTATCAAACTTGCACTAGCAAGAAACGTGCCAAAAGTGTCCATGGGGGTGTATGCCCCTTTTAGGGGGCGACTTGAAATTCTCTAAAGTGGACCCAGACACCCCCTATAATTTTTACAACATTACCACTAATAACAGTAATACCCACAGGATGTGAGTAAATTTTACTCACATCCATTTGGGCAGCTAATATAATTTTTGGATCATTATATCATGTTATGTTTTGTTGTGATAAGGACTATTGACTTATACTTATGGATTTAGTATAATATAATCAGATAGATGTATTGTTAGGAACAGTAATATGGACGAAAAGATAACAGAAATTATATATTATACCTGCCCTAGGCGACTGACCACAGTACCGCCACGAGCAGATTGGACGACCCAGGGTGAACGGAAACGGGAGGAGTCGGATAACAGTAGTAAGACTACCTCCTGACCCGAGATTGGTCAATTGGCCATATCTGTGGGAAGAAATGGAGGATACAGTATCGTCTTGGCTGTCTTTTTACTTTCACAAATCAGGAAGCAGAAGTGGCTGGTTGTCGGTGACAGGAACTGAGGGGTGTTATCAACGTAGTATATGTAGAGGAGGAGGGTGATGGTCACTGAATTATTGAATTGTCTTTTGGATGGTATGTCACCAGAACAAGTTGCAGAGCAATGTGGCTTGTCTCTCTATGATGTAAAAGCTGTTTGTGGGTCTCCCTTAGTTGGATTGTGGCAGCGGATAGAATCTGTTAACAAACAGGAACAAGAATAGAATGGAACTGGAATCAGACGGCAATTTAATGTCAATCCTTGAGGGAGATCTTGAGGATTTAGACCTTGATACTCCTTTTTCCTGCGGCTATATCTCTCCTTCCTCTCAGGCCGACGGTGGTAACGGTGGACTGGCCTCCGCTTCTGTTGCTAGCGTCGAGGGTCATCCGGGCAGTCTTGGTATAGAAAATGGACTGCCCGATGATGACCTTGATTGGCCGTCATATCTACAGAAGGTTAAGGAGACATTCATCCGCAGTCGGCCGCTGGGGGACATAGAACTATATGCAAAAGGGATGGGGTTCAGAGATTGGATGGACTATGTTATCAAGCTGCTGCCGAAGGATATTAAGATAGAATCCAACATCAACTTTAAGGCGATGATAGATGGATTGGGGCCAATTAACAAGGATGATTATAGATTACCAGAACCAATTGTTGAAGTAGAGTTTTGCGAAGTTCCTCTAACAGAGGAAGGACATTAGATGGAAACAGATCTTGTCTTTACTCCGGTTGATGGAACTAAATATTCTTTTGATTATCAAAGGATTACATCTGAGATAAATAGATTGGTCGACTCAGAACCAAAGAAATTCCTCCAATTTATGCGTTTCTGGTGCAGAGAGGATTTATTCTTCCTGTTGTATTTTATACTAAAGGTTCCAGTTAATCATCCATGGTTGGTAGAACGGATTAAAGAGGTTCAAGGCTGTAATGATAGAACATTGGATTTATGGAGCCGTGAGCATTATAAATCTACAATAATTACCTACGGACTGAACATTCAGGAAATTCTCCGCAATCCAGATACAAGCATTGGTATTTTCTCTCATACCCGTACTATTGCTCGTAGTTTTCTGCGCCGGATCAAGTTAACCTTTGAGACTAACGACCTACTCAAGGCTCTATTCCCGGATATCCTCTACGAAAAGCCCGAAACTCAATCTCCAAAATGGTCAGAAGATGAAGGCATTTTGGTCAAACGGTCTACTGTCCTTCAGGAAATGACCGTTGAATCGTGGGGTCTCGTCGATGGGATGCCTACATCAAAGCATTTCCAGATTTTGAATTATGATGACGTAGTTACCCGTGAGTCTGTAAATACTCCAGATCAATTGCGGAAGATAGATGATTGTTTTAAGTTGTCTCTCAACTTAGGAACCCAAGATGGAAAGAAACGGGTCATAGGTACGATTTATCATTTCAACGACCAGTATATTAAAATGCAACAACAGGTTGACATAGACGGCAAGCAGATGTGGAAAGTCAGGAAACACCCATGTTATGATGAGACTGGTAAACCAGTGCTGTTAACTGAAGCTCAGTTGGAGGAGAAAAAAATAGATCAGGGGCCCTATGTCTTTGCCACTCAAATGTTGTTGAATCCAGTTGCAGATACTTTGCAAGAATTTAAGCCGGAATGGCTTCAATACTGGCAGACACTGCCGGAACCCATACATCTGTATGGACTGTGCGACCCAGCAAACAGTAAGAAGAAAGGATCTGATTATACTGTTATCGCCGTTGTCGGTCTCGACGCTCTAGGTGGCTATTACCTGGTCGATGCAGTCAGAGGCCGGATGAACCTGAGAGAACGTTGGATGGCCCTGAAAGAAACCATAATGATGTATCCGAAAATTAAGAAAGTTGGCTATGAAAAGTATGCTATGCAGGCAGATCGAGAATACTTCCATCAGATGATGAGGGCCGAAGGGTTCAATTTTATTATTGAGGATTTGGGTGGACAATTAGCCAAGAAGGAAAGAATTAGACGATTAGTCCCTATATTTGCATCTGATCGGTTCTACCTACCTTATTCGTTGCATTCAGATGGTGTGGATTTAACTAAAGTATTTGTAGAAGAAGAATATAATCTATTCCCTTACTGCCCGCATGATGATTTTCTAGACGCTGTGTCTCGTATTTGTGATGAATCCTTTGCTGCGACTAGGCCGGTATCATTTCCAGATATGGAAGAAAAACGGGAACGTTATAGTAAGAAGTCTGGACAACGACGTGGAACTTGGATGTCTATGTGATGCCACTATTAGATGACACCGAAGATTGGGGTAATGCCGGTCTCCTGACGGATCAGTTTTGGAAGAATATACCTCCGGCTTTACAGTATTTTACAAAAGATTGGTTGAAACAGCAGCCATCAACTCAGATGCAATACCTTGAAGGATGGCAGCCCGAGATGGCCCCAACTTCTTGGACTTACTCAGGTGGTGGTTCTCCTGATTATAACATTCCGTTGGCGTATTTAAACAGGATGCCAGAGGCAGTTCAATGGGAAGATGAAGGTCTGGCTGGTTCTCGCTGGCATGGTTATAGTACGACACCAGGTGGACAGTGGTTGAAGTCACCTTGGCATCCGACATATTATATGAACGATATGCTCCAACTCCAAAAGATGATGCAGCAGTTGCCGGAATGATCTTACGAATCCGGTATAATATGGACCCAGACTGGAGGAGCAACACAATGAAAGGTAAACACGCAGAACACAATGGCCCGAAGCAGGAGACCTGCACTTCTGGTACCAACTGAGACGGCAAGAAATCCACTGGCGGTGGTGTCAATCCCGCTCCGTCTAATCTCAATGCGTTTCAGTATCCGGCTAATGTGAAGAAATCTTAGGACAC
>JAHEYD010000025.1 GCA_023251795.1 Nitrosotalea sp.
TTATGTTTTAATTAAATCAACTGATACACTGCCAAGTAAATTTCCATGAGGATTTATCACAATTTGTAGCGGTTGATCCTCTGGTACTTGAATCTCTTTCTTACCAAGATAGTTCCATGTATAATAAGTAGAAATTCCTGTATCGTGTAATGTTCCATTTAGCTGAAAATCTTCTGCAAAAGAAAAAGTTGCCCCTTTTAGGGCAATAGAGAGAGTCTCAGGGCTATCACCATTTGGTACAAAACTAAATTGATATGTCCCCTTTTGAATTGCAAAAATGTCAGTAAAAATTTCATTAGTGTAAATTTTAGGATCTGCTATTGTTACATGATAGATGACAGTTCTTTTGGAATTAGGCTCTAATGATAACCCTATTGCTATTGCAATAACAACTATAGCTGCAACGAATATTATTTTTTTCATGTAATTAAAAATTATATTATTTTTAAAAAAATTATAGTTTTAGGGATTCCTTCAATCCCTTGTATCTATTTCTGATAGTAACTTCGGTTACCCCTGCTGCCTGTGCAACATCTTTCTGTGTCTTGTTTTCTCCATTCATCACACAAGAAAGATACAACGCAGCGGCTGCAAGTCCCATAGGATCCTTTCCTGCAGAAATTTCAATTTCAGCAGCATCTTTTAGAATTAGCAGTGCTTTTCTTTTTGTTTTTTCACTTAATCCAGCCTTACTTGCAATCCTTGCTACACATTTTATTGGATCCACAACAGGCATCTTAAGATCAAGTTCTCTTAGAAGTAATCTGTAGCATCTGGCAACATCTTTTCTTTTGATATTGATCCCATTTGCAACATCAGTCAAAGTTCTTGGTGTTTCAGTATCTCTACACGCAGCATATAATGCAGCTGCAACAAGTCCAGGAATTGATCTTCCTCTTACAAGACCTTTGTCTAGGGCTTTTCTGTAAATGTATGCTGTCTTTTCTATAACTGCATCAGAAAGAGCAAGTTTATCTTTTAATCTATCAAGCTCACTAAATGCTTGTCTAAAGTTTCTGTCTACTGGCTCGTGAACTTGGCTTCTACTATCCCAAGTTCTAAGACGTTCAATAGTACTTTTCATAGAAGCAGACAGCGGTTTTCCAGACGCATCCTTATCTGCTGGACCAATTATAGTTGCAAGTCCCATATCATGCATTGCAAGTGAAGTAGGAGTTCCAGTTCTACTTCGATCCTCATGTTCTTCTTTAGAAAATGATCTCCATTCAGGACCTGATTCCTCTACTCTTTCAGTAAGGACAAAACCGCAGTTTCCACAAAACATTTCTCCAGTGGTACTGTCAGTTACCATTGGACCTTTTCCACAACGTGGGCAACGACCACCACCTGAACTGAAAGTTTCGCGAGTCATCTTATATCTAATAAAAGTTTCGATCAAGGGTCAATAAAAAGATTTAACTATTACCAATTATTCTATATTTTCAATAAAATCGTGCCTATAATAAGAGTTTTTCAATTAACTAAGTTTTTTATTAAAAATATTTTAATTATTTGATTATCACAAAATCCCATTAATCACATACTTTAGTTCTCAATTGTTCTTCTAAATCTGTATTATTTTGAGTAATACATTTTTCTAAAAACAGATTTACTGATTACAATGAGAGAATCTAATTTGTTGATCAGTTTTACTAAAAATTCTCAGATAAATTAGAAAATATTTTTGACTCACATTTCTTCTCAAAATACTTAATGCAAAAACTTAAATACGATTTTTTCAATTCACAGGCATTAAATAAAATGGAACAATGTCCACTTTGCTGTGAACACCAGCAGTCATCTACTGCACTGGAAGTTCACATAAAGAAAATCCATCCGCAGAGAAATAGTATACAACTGACGCACTAATCTCTGGTCTGAGGATAGATTGGAAGGATATATCCAAGATAGGTTATAGACAATTTTATAAAATTAATATTCCCGCTTTATGATTTGATAATTCTACACTCTAGATTGGTAGTTTGTTAGCTTAATTTAGCGTGCAGTGAACCTCATTTCACACCTTGAATTAATAACCAATTTTTTAACTGCTTACCATGACAGGTTTCGTTAAAAGTTGGACCAAGCCACAGACACCTAGCATTGGTGAACGATTCAATGATGCATTGCATCCAAAGGGTCCATTAAAACCCCGATTAGAGACAGCAGTAAAAAAACTGCAGACTCAGATTTCTAAATTAGATGGGATGATTACAAAACTAAAACAAAAAGATGAAAAACTTTTCAAAAGAATTGTTACTGCAACACAACAACATGATACTACCTCTAGTAGAGTTTTATCAAAAGAACTTGCTGAAGTTCGTAAAGTTACCAAACTCTTAAGCAACGCAAGAATGGCTCTAGAACAAATCGAACTTAGATTAACAACATTCCATGATCTTGGAGACACTGTAATAACTATAATGCCAACCATAGGTCTGATGAAGAATTTAAGATCATCACTTGTCAGATTCATGCCAGAAGCAGACCAAGAACTAAGTGGTATGACAGAGATGTTGAACGGTCTTATGACAGACACATTCCACAATGGAGACTTTGGAATAGATTCCGAATCAACAAGCGAGGAATCAGAAAAGATTCTCCAAGAGGCAGCAGCAGTAGCAGAAGCAGCAATAAACGACAAGTTACCTTCCATGCCTGCTGGCCAATCAACTTCAGCACGCTACATCTAGACTACATTATGTGATAATCTATAACGTAGATAGACTCTAAATAAAATAAATGACAGCGCTAAAATAATAGCAGCAGTCAAAAACAAATTTGTATATCCAAACAAATTTGTCAGCTCTCCTGTTACCACAGCTCCAGCAAATACTCCAATTCCCGTGATCGAACTGTTCACTCCAAGATATTTTCCTTCAAATCCCTGTGGAATACTTTTAAAAAAAATTACGGAACTCGCTATACTAAAAATGGAAAACGCTACTACCATTAAACATACAGAAATAATTGACACTACAAAGGTGCCAATTCCTAACATGAAAGGAATAACCAACCCTGCAATAAGAACAGCAATTATTCTTGGTGCATATGCGATCAAGATAGCACGATCCTCTCCTAATTTAGATATCAATTTAGGTGCAACAAAAAAAATTGCGATCATTGCAGATGTTTGTATTGCATAAATCAAAAAAACAGTCGAATCTGTAAAATTAAAATGTTTTAGAAATGGTGTATAAGCGGTAAAATAGATATTACTTCCAAAATAGAAAAGAAAGTTTGCTAAAAACAAAATTCCTATTTCATGTGAAACTTTTCCTTTGAATATCGAAATTATATGCTTATAGTCATACAATTCCAGAATCCTGGGAAATATGAGGTGAAAGTGAGTAAAACTATAGCTTAATCCATGTATTGAATGAGCAATACTACTTCGTTCAAGGTGAAAATGTGATTCTTTAATGGTTGTAGTAAACACCATAGCAATACCAGTTGATATGGCACAGATCAAAAAATATGGACTCAAATCGAAATACACACTCCAGATTGTACCAATTATCATCGCACCTAACATTCCAAAAGTTGCAATTATTGAAGTTCTTGCAAATAACCAGCTCCATTGATTTTTAGGAGCAGATTCCATTATCAGTAAATGTGTTACCGGATTCTTTCCGACTAAGAAGAATCCGATTATTGGTGAAATAACAAAAAGCATGGTAAGATTTCTTGTAAAATATAACCAAATACAGCAAAGTATTATAAAAAAAAGTGAAACAAGAAGAACCGCTCGTCTTACATGAAATCTGTCTATTACCTTACCCCAAAATAAGGAACCAAGGGCAGCCGCACCATAATGAAGTGCAACTACTAACGAAACTTCACTTATGTCTCCACCAAGAAATATCACATACAATGGAATAACTGTACGTAAGCCCTCTGCTGTTATCTGGGATGGGAGAAGGTACCAGATCCATTTCCTTCCAGGAGATAATGACATTGCTTTGGATATTCCCTCATTGTAGGATTATTGTATGATACATTTGAATAATTTCTACAGTTTTGTTGATTTTAATTCGATAAAATTTGTATTTTTGAAAATGGAAAAATATCATCATGCAGAGCGTGTTATAGTAACACGCCAAAGCTTTGGATGGGATCCAATGGATCCAAAAGCCCATGTTGACCTTTGTCAGCAATTCTTGGGAGTTTTTCATCCCATAGTGGCTTCATCTTTCGCGGAAGGATTCCTCCTGTCCGTGTGCTTTCGTCTGCATGATTCCTATCTTGGGAGGATGTTCCTTTGATAGGGAACTCTATACGTGATAAAATTATTTAAGTTTTACTCAAAGAAAATTATTGAAATATGAAATTTTTTGGATAATATAAAGAAACTATATGATAATATGGTTTTTCTTGTAATTTATAGAATTAACATTTTTATGACTGTAGTGTACAGAAAATGCATAACAAGAGAAATAGACCTCTATCAAATGATTTACGAATCAAACTTAGAAAGTAAGCTAGAACAGATACTGATAGGGATAACTAAAGATAATTCCTCTCCAAAAGTAAAAGATGTAATACACAAATTTTTGCTTTATGTCCAACATGCGTCTGAAAATTTTTGGGAAACTTTCCATAAATCAAAAACATATCAAGAAAGATTAGAATGCTATTATCAATTTACAAAAAATCATTGTCTTGCAACTGAAGTTTTAATACGTGATTTGAATTCTATATCTGATGAAGACGAAATAAAAGAAAATCTTAGTGCAATGCTAAAGGAAGGTTTCACTTTTTAACTAAATGTACTTTCCATCTTTGATTTGGATTCTTTAAAGTTCTTTATTTTATTACCTTCTTCATCTACTATGTGATCAATTGATGTGAGTTTTTCACGTAGATTGTTAATTATTACGGCTACATCATCAGCTTCCTTTTCTACATCCGACCTCTTCTGGGCTAGGTTCCTGATCCCTTGTTTTTCCTCATCAATATATTGAGTTACTTTGTTCAACTTTTCCTTTAGATTTTTAATGTCTACTGACTCATCTTCAATATTTTTTTCAAGTTTGGTACGTTTATCCTTTAGATTTTTTATCATAAGTCCAACGTAATCTATCGCCTCTTCAAGTTTGGCACGCTTATCCATAAGCGATTTTATACCTATGTCATCACCTGACTGACTCATACTGACTTGTTCAACACGTTCGGGTATTTTTATTTGTTCAATGTTAGTTATTGATTCAACAGGAATGATCTTTTCTGTCATGACATTACCCTCACCATCTTGACTTCCCTCAGACGAAAGTTCTCTAAACTTTTCTAGATTTCTTTTGAACTTTTCGAACATATTGTATGAAATAATGTAATTTGCAATATATAAAAAGATAATAGATGTAGAGTTGATATGATTTTAAACTAAAATTGTTAATTTTACTATCAAATTATAACTAAACTTCCTAGATTGTTAAATTAATCTGCTGATCAGATTTTATAGGGTTATGGCTGATGGTAAAGCAGAAAGGAGGTGCAACGATGAGCTATAACGAAGGCGGTTTTGGGGAGGGCTCTGATAACCGAGGATACGGCGGCAATAGAGGCTACGGCGGCGGTAGACGATTTGGCGGCGGTAGACGATTTGATGACAGGCCAAAACCAGTAGAAACCGGAAAAGAATACGATGTATCTATAACGGAAATTAGTAGAAAAGGAGACGGTATCGCAAGAGTAGATGGTTTTGTGATATTTGTTAAAGGCGGACAAGTAGGACAGAATACAAAAGTAAAAGTCACCCAAGTTGGTGGACGATTTGCTACTGCCGAAGTAATTGGAGAAGGTTCTCCACAACCTGCAGAATCTGCTACTGAATAAAAAGTCCGTACAATCCAAAAACTAATTTTTCCCTTACTTTTTCTTAATTTTATAATTGTGCAGTTTTTTCTTTAATGAGTTTTACAATTTTTAGCTTTTTTATCGTATTAATATTTGGTTCCATTGTAACATACACTGTTTTTCGTTTAGGATAGACAACAATCTGGGTAACCTTTTCACGCTCAATATGAACATAATCTACTTTTCCTAGGCTTTTATTAAATTCATTCCGTATCTTCCTTCTTAATGCCACTTGTTTGCAAAAATGTTCTTCTTCCTTTTGAGATTTCAATGATGTCTTACCCTCTTTCATTATTGATTCTGAAATGTTTCCTTTCAGATCTATAATTGCAGCAAATCTCATTCCAGGATCTATTGATAAAATATCCTCAACGATTGGAATTAAATCTATTTTATGATTCCTATTTTTCAAGATATGAGATGCCAATTTTAGATTCGATAAATATACCTTGTTCTTATTGTGAAAGTTCTATGAAAGATCGCGATCTTTTGTTTCTGGATTAAGAAGAGTGCCTATAAGCAAAATTACTGCGCCAATAATTATATTCATACCTAATGCTATTGGAATAAACTCACTTTGAACCAGCGAGATCAAACTTACTGCGATCAAAGGAGACCATGAACCTATTATTAATCCACCATTATACGCAAATCCTGCTGCGCTATTTCTAACCTCAGTTGGAAACCTCTCAGAAAAAAATGCAGGTACTGGTCCAGAGGCTGTGGAAACTACGAAGGCGTATATAATTACAAACAAAATGGTGGAAGTTAGATTTTCACCAAGAATTCCATAAGCTATTGGAATTACTAATATGATAGAACCAATAGCAAAAAAGATCATGGATTTTTTTCGTCCTATTTTTTGACTTATCCATCCAGTTACAATCATTCCAAGCCAAGAAGAAATAGTTGCAAAAACCATTATCGGAGCTACATGTATTCTATCTATGTGACCAAATTGTTGTAAAAGAGTAGGTAGAAATCCTATTGAACCGTGATACATGTAGACAAGTCCAGTCATTACAAATACGCATAGAAAGAAAGCTTTTCTATGTTCTTTACCAAAAACAATTTTCCTTAGAGGAGCTTTTTCCAGTCTTTGCTTTTGTTGTTTTTCTAACCAAAGAACTGATTCATCCATCCTAAACCTGACAAAAAGAGCTATGAAACCAGGAATAATACCTGTAAAGAAAAGTATTCTCCATCCCCACTCAGAAAATGCTTCACCTACAAAACCGATTGTAATTATTTGGAATGCAATAGAAGCCAAAAGAAAACCAAAAGAAAACCCACTCTGTAGAAATCCAGATAAAAATCCACGTTTTTGTTTTGGTACACTTTCCATTGTTATGACAGCACCACTACCCCATTCTCCACCCGCAAAAATTCCCTGAACCATTCTTATTAATATCAAAAGAGCGGGGGCAAAAATACCTACCATAGCATACGTCGGTAAGAGTCCTGTAGCAAAAGTTGCAACCGAAAACCCTAAAATTGTAATTATCATGGCTTTTTTTCGTCCAAATTTATCACCATAAATTCCAAAAATTGCAGCTCCAATAGGTCTCATAATCAATGTAGTTGTATAGCTTGCAAAAGTTGCAAGTAGACTAAAAATAGAATTTTCTGACGGAAAAAAAAACTGACTTACAGAGGGTATTACAAGGAGCATTAATACAATATCGTATCCATCAAGTGACCATCCAAGAAAGGAGCCAATTACTATTGTTTTCTGACTCTTAGTTAGAGCAGACATCCCGTTTAATACAAGAACAACGTCGTATTCTAGCTTTGTTTTAGCGTTCGTGACAATGATTTTTTATTATTTTAAACGTTGACCAAACTATATAGTTCTCATGTCGTATATAGAACAGAGATTTAACTATGTAAATTTGACACAAACCATGCCTCAGTGGATGTCATGGTTAAAGTCTAATGAAAAAGAAATTCTCGGAATCTTAAATGATCTTGCTTGCAAAGCAGAAGAAGTAGCAAATCTACTTGCAGATTTATTCGCACACTTTGACAAATTAGAGGAAAATCATACAAAGATCAGAAATTTAGAAAGAGAAGCAGACAAACTAACACATTCTGTTTTTGAAGAGTTAAACAAAACTTTCATCACACCATTAGATAGAGAAGATATCTCAAGAATTGCATCAAAGACAGATGATATTATAGACTACATAGAAGGAATATCTGGTAGAATTATCAACTTTAGAATAACAACATCTCCACCTTACATGCTTGATATGGCTAAAGAACTTACAGTAGCAACAAAAGAAGTTAACTTTATGATCACAAGATTAAACAATGTAAAGGCAGACAAATCGATAATTGAGCATTGTAGAAACGTCAGTGAATCAGAACATCGAGTTGACGAGATCCATCGCAAGGCGGTAGGTGAGTTATTTGATACAAAAGATGTAATTACAATAATCAAAATGAAAGAGATCTATGATGCACTAGAAACTACTTCTGATAGGTGCCAAGATGTTGCAGACTCTATAGAAGACATTGTTCTAAAATACACTTAGGTTTTTACCATGTATGAACTAGCAATTGGAGCAATTCTTATAGCGTTATTTTTTGATTTTATAAACGGTTTTCATGACGCTGCAAATTCCATTGCAACTGTGGTAGGCACAAGGATATTAAGACCGCTTCAAGCAGTCACTCTTGCAGCAGCTGCAAACTTTGTTGGACCTTTTATTTTTGGAGTTGCTGTTGCAACTACAATAGGAAAAGGAATTATCAACCCAGACTTTGTAACAATTTACATAATTATTGGAGCGCTAGTTGGCGCAATTGCCTGGAATCTAATTACGTGGTTATTGGGTTTGCCATCTTCAAGTAGCCATGCTTTGGTAGGAGGTGTATTAGGTGCAGGTATAGCGGGTGCTGGTATGCATGCAGTGATTCTAGGGGGATTGGAGAAAATTGCCATTGGTATTATAGTATCACCAGTAGTTGGTCTCCTTACTGCATTTCTACTAGCAACTTTACTCATCACTTTATTTGCTAAAAAGAGACCAAGTAAGGTAAATTCTGTCTTTGGTAGATTACAGCTTATTTCATCAACCTACTTCTCGCTAACTCATGGAGCAAATGATGGTCAAAAGACCATGGGAATAATTGCATTAATTTTACTAACAGAAGGTGTGATTACTAGCTTTGAAGTACCATTCTATGTCATTCTTATCGCAGCACTTGCAATTAGCCTTGGTACATTTTTTGGTGGCTGGCGAATCGTAAAAACAATGGCACTAAAAATAACACAATTAAAACCATATCAAGGCTTTGCAGCAGAAACAGGCGGTGCATCCATCCTTGCGGTTCTTGCTCATTTTGGAATTCCAGCAAGCACTACACATGCAATTTCTGGGGCAATCATGGGAGCAGGAGCAGTAAAGCGTGTTTCTGCTGTAAGATGGGGAATTGGGAGGAGAATCGTCTGGGCTTGGATTATTACTATACCTGCTAGCGCTGCGGTGGCTTATATTAGTACACTAATCATACATACTTTTGTTTAATCTAGACGATCTAACATTTCATTAACCATGATAATCTTTTTGCAGGTGGGCTGGCTACCCAAAAAGGTCAGAGTCGTTTGGTGCGTCGGGTTTTAATTCCGTAATAGGAGGCTAATTGTAGGCCTCCATCTTTTAAAAAAGACAGTTAGATGTATGAATCACAAAATCTGGTATTTCTAGACTATTTTACTCCTATCTGAGTTCAATTCAATATCTAAATATCCTCTCCCCCCGCTACGTAATTTGCAACATTTTGCCCATTTCATACAGTAAAACAGCTGTTCCGCTAGGCGTTCCGCTGTGATGTTTCAAGGCGTCCCTCATAATACATCCATTCTATAAGATGGCATGTCAAAACAACAATACAGATCAGAAATGGGCATAATTGCCGATATTTTGGGTGTGACCATGGACGGTGGTACACAAGGGGTAATCGTGTCTGCCATATCTAGAAGAGCAAACCTGTCGCATTATGCAGTGCTTGACAAATGTCAAAAGCTAATAGATGCAGGTTTGGTGGATTCAATGAAGGATAACAGAAACCGACTCTTTGTGATAACCGAGAAGGGTATCAAATTCTTCCAGGAATTTCAAAAATTCCAGAGTCTTGTCCAGGCAATGAACCTAAGGTATTAAAAAATGGAACAAAAACTAGAGTTAGCACAATTAGAGTATGCACCACAAGAAGGAATGCTTTTTGTAAGGATTACTAATATCCTGACATTAATGGCAAGAGCTCCCTTGATAGTAGTATGTTTTGTTCTAGTAACATTAGCGTCCCTACCACAACACACCTTTGGGGTATCCAAGGTTCTTGATTTTACAATTTATACTGATGGTACTACACACGTCTTTTACGCTACTGAAGTAGATCCTTTACAACCTGATTTTACAATGAAACTTTTTGGAACCAATATTGATAACCTTGTAGCACAGGATGAAAACGATCTCTTACTTTCTAGTCAAATTGATGGAAACAATGTAACAATTGAAACATTAGGAGCTTCCCAAGTTAAAATCGATTATGATACAGCAGATCTAGTTACAAAAAACGGAAAGATCTGGTCATTTTCTATTGATGCACCCTCCGACTATTCTATGCTCCTACCAAAAAACACTGTAATTGTAGGTATGAATGCATTTCCACTTAACATGCAAGTTGTGGACGAACAATCACTTATTTCACTTCCTAGTGGAACTGCAGAAATTAACTATGTGTTTGGAGTTTTAGGAACAGCACAGACTGCAACTCTTGCCATAGAAAAAGCACGAGATTTAATTGATAAAATTAATGCAGAAGAAATTAAAACACCACTTGCCTCTGCAAAACTTGAAGAAGCAATTTCTGCGTTTAATGAGAGTAAATTCTCAAGTGCAGAGATCTTGGCTAATGAAGCAAAAAACACTGCTGTTCATGAACAAGAAACGGCGCTTTCAAATAATGGAACAAAATCCGATAATGATCCTCTGTCATCTATAGGCGGTACTATTGTAGCTGCAGTTGCTACAATAGGTACAGTGGCAGGAGCAATAATAACAATTTCACTTTTTATCAAAAGAGCAAAATCTGCAATTACAAAGACCGTGGAACTCTCACCAAAGAACGAAAAAATTGTAACTCCAGACAAAGAAACAATCTTTAGACTTAAACCAGAATTACGCAAAGAAGACAAGGATATGGTAACATATATCTCTGAAAATGGTGGCCAAGTTTATGAAAGTGAATTACGAAAAAAATTCCTTCTTCCACGTACTACTACATGGCGTGCAGTAAAACGTCTTGAACGAGAAGGGGTTGTTGAAATAGAAAAAATAGATCAACAAAACCTTATAAAATTACGAAAAACATTGGAGGAAAACCAAGAATGAAACCATTAGCATTTATTCTATTTGCATTAGTTGGAAGCATGATACTTACTATTCCGATGCAGGCTTATGCTGATGCACAACTTGATTCACTACTTAGAATAGCAAACCAAGCAAGAGATAACATAAAGATCCGATTATCACAACTTGAAACAGTACCCAATGAAATAAGTAAACTCTATGAACAAGGCTCTGCAGAGACGGATGCACTTGCAAAATCGGTCTTAGAAGGAGATGTTACAACAGCAAAACAACATTTTCTTTCTGCAATGAAATTGTTTAAGGACATAAGTAATGAGATATCATCTTATGTATCAGTTGCTGCAGAAACATTATCTTCTACCGATTCATCTGAATTAAAAACTATTATTATTAGAATAGAAAAGGATGCAAACAGACTCAAAGCGGTAGCAACTAAAAACAACATCGAAATTGATTTCATAGAATTTGATAACCTAATACAAATTGCAAAACAAAATTTGGATGCAGGAAACGTTGATGAAGTGAATAAAACACTCAGAGTTGCAAAACAGTTTATACTCGATGCATATAATTCAATTTCAGAAGTAGCAAAACAAAGAACCACAGATAGAGCCAAAGTCTTTGCCGCAAAACAAATTGAAAGCCTTGACAAATTAATCTCTCAAGCAAAGGATCTTGGTTTATCACAAGACATTATAGATAATCTACAAACTGCCAAAGAAAAGCTTCAAAAAATCTCTGATGCTAGTCAGATAGTATTAGAAACAAAAGGAATCAATACAATCAGAGAAAAACTTAGTGCGTCAACAGTTAATAGATTAAATGCTATTGTTAAACAATTAGAGTCAAAACTTGACAATTTGAATAAAAACTTACAAGATGATGATTCCGGAACCAAGATAAAAACAGCAAATGATATGATTGTGGAGTTAAAACAGCTTGTTTTAGATAACAACCTGAAGGGTGCATTACACAAAATAAACTCCATAAACGAAATTCTTAACACTATAAAAGTACAAACTGAAGCGACAAACGATACATCAAATTCTGTAGAGACAACTGACAGTACAAATAAAACTGTAGGAAATGCTGATTCCGAAGTAGAAAGAATAAAAGCAAAAATTCAAACCACAGAAGAACAACTAAACAATCTCTCTGAAACGGTAACTCAAAATAAAATTGCTACCAAGTGGATTGCACGTGCATTTTCACTTCTAGAAGACGCCAAACTTAATCTTGATACCTCCCCAGAAAAGACTATGAATACATTAAACGAGGTTGATAAAATTATACGTATGGTACAAAAACTAGTATCTTAATACGTATAACTTTTAACAAAAATCATTTCAAGTTTAAAAAACTTACATAAACTTCATATACGTTTTTCATGGCTACACTTCACATGGCTTCTAAACAAATCTCAGTAGGTATAGGAATCCCAATGATTGTAGTTGGCGCAATACTTGCAGTCTTGTTTGCCCCCACACAAATTGATCTCAAAGAAACAATAGAATTTGTAGGAAGCCTTATTGGAATTCTTGGAGTTATAATATTCATTTCAGGACTTTTTGCTAAAAAAACAGAGGAAATTACAACCTAATTAGATCATTATTAATCCAATTGAATAAATATTGAAAAGCCAAAGATCGTATGCTTGAATGTAAGACTATTTGAAATATTTACTTCTGTAGAAGGAGAAGGAATATTGTATGGAACAAAGACGCTTTTTGTAAGACTGGCAGGTTGCCCTTTCAAATGTTTCTATTGCGATACAAAAGACTCTCTTCCAATGGATTCTGGAAATGAGTATGCTCTTGAAGAAGCTTGTAAACTCATAGAAAAAAATCTAGAAAAAAATACCTACAAAGTGAATTTTACAGGAGGAGATCCACTCGTACAATCAAAAGCAGTATTGGAAATGGCAAAATTTGTCAAAACAAAAAATATCCCAACTTACATTGAATCCTCTTGTTACGATTCACAAAAATTTGCAGAAATACTTCCCTATTTTGATTACATTAAGATTGAATTTAAGACACCAGATTCAGAGTTTGTAGATCATGAACATTATTCTAAGCTTTTAGAAAATGAATTACAATGTCTTACCTATGCCATAAATTCTAATAAAACCACTTACATCAAAATTGTTATAAGCTCAAAAACCGAGCTTGAGCCATTCAAACAGCTAATTGAGAAGGTTTTTAATATTATTTCAGAATCACAAGTTGCAGGATTTATAATACAGCCAAGCTATGGTATTGCAGAACCAAGTTTGAAACAGCTTTTCAACTTCTATGATTCGGTTTATCCTTATTATAAAGAAGTACGTATAGTTCCACAACTTCACAAATTTATAGGTGCACCATGATGGACAAAGATAGAGTAAAGCGACTAGTAAGAGAGCTGATTGCAGAAATAGGCGAAGATCCTTATCGAGAAGGCCTTATTGATACGCCAGATAGGATTGCCGACATGTATGAAGAGATCTTTAAAGGCTACGAGGCAGAGTCTGAATTATCTGTTAAGTTTTCTGAAGATTCTGATGTTGTAATAGCAAAGGACATACAATTCTATTCCATGTGTGAACATCACATGTTGCCTTTCTTTGGAAAAATTGCAATTGCATACTCTCCGAATGGAAAAGTTTTTGGTATTTCAAAATTAGTACGACTTGTAGAAAAATATACAACAAGACTGCAAATACAAGAAAGAATAACAAAAAACATCGCTGATGAATTATACTCAGAGGGAGTAAAAGGAGTAATAGTAATAGCAGAAGGGGAACATCTCTGTATGAGGATGCGTGGAGTTAGAAACGATGCAAAGGTAACTTCAATTACATATCGAGGAATTTATGAAAAAAAGGAAGCCAGAACAGACATAATTGCACTTATTCATAATGATAGTTCTGAGACAAGAATAATCTGATCTTTGAGAAAATTAAATAATGACATCTAAACCATGACAAATATGGGTGTACATAACAACGTACATGTGCCAAAAGATTCATTTCCTGAATTCTTATGGTATGCTATAGAATTCTTCATCGTTGTTGGAGTTTCTGTGGGCATTGCTATGAATTCGGTTAATTACTTTACAGAAATAGGATTTACAGAGCAAATGACAAATTGGATATTCTGGGGAATAGCTGGTGGAGTTTTCCTTGTCTATTACATACCTATACGAGCACTTATTTTCAAAAAACCTATCTTAAAAAACATCTAACTAGACTTTATAGACAGTTTTATCGTTTATTCCGGCTTTAGCAAAAGCAGATTTTCTATTATTACAAGATTCACATCTTCCACAATGAATCTTTGTGTTTGAATAACAACTCCATGTGTTAAAGATCTCATCCCCAAGTCTTTTGTATCCCATTTTTAATAGATCACTTTTTGAAAATCCAACTCTATAAGGACTCCAAACAGTAATCTTTTTTCTTAAACCCAATCGTATTCCATCAATCTCACCAGAGTTGAAAGCTTTCTCAATCTTCCTAGAAAATTCAGGTCTACAGTCTGGATACTGTTTATCCCCTTTATGTGCACCATATGCAACTAGTTTGGCACCGATGGCAAAGGCCCATGCAGAAGCAATTGAAAGAAAAACTGCATTTCGTATAGGTACAACAATAGAGTAGTCAAATTTTTCTGGAATATTTATTTTTGAATTTGTGAGTGCATTTGTTTCCGCATAAAGATCTTTCATAAATTCTATATTGGCAATTTTATGATCTTTTAAATTCAAAATTCTTGCAAAATGCTTTGCCATTCTAATTTCTTGATTTGCCTTCTGACCATAGGAAAAAGTAATGCCATAAAGTTCGTATTCTGGTTGAAGATAGGCACCAGTACAAACAGAATCTAAACCGCCGCTGAAAATCAACACCGCTTTTTTCAATTTAGTTGATTTCTTTTTGGCCTCATAAATTGCTTAAGCAATAGCAAGAAGTGCAGCACCACATAATATTATTACAACCCCCATAGAAACACGTAGAATTCCTTGTCTTTGTACCACTTCTTTAAAGTAAAACATTCCCCATGATACAGCAAAGAGAGTAGCAGTCTGGGCAATTGGAAATGCTATTGCTATGCCAATTAGGGCTACTGCGTTCAACACTGACAGACTTCCAAGGTTAAAGAGAGAGCCTGAAATTATTCCAGCAACTGTCTCTTTTTTGATAAATCGTTTAGCAAGTAAAAACATAGGTATGCCTATTGCAAAAATAGAAAGACTTGATGAAAAAAACCCAGATTGAAGGGTTTGTGTTGCTTGCATGGGAATAATGTAAGAGCCTCCTATCAAACCAGAAGCAATGGCCACAAAATATCCCTTTTTTTGAATGGAAGGGTTTTTTTCTCCCTTAGCTACAAGTGACAAACCTGCTAAGAGAAGCCCTATTGCAATCAGTGCAAGAATTAGCGAATTAAAAGTTTCATTAAAAAATGTAATTCCCCATGCAAATGATGTGATTATACTAAATCCGGCAAGAAGAGGTGATGTTCTTGCGAGGCCAATCAATCTTACAGAAAGGAGAGCAAGTAAATTCGCAATTGTCCAAATAATACCTGACACAAGACCACCTAACTGAATTTCAAAACCCCAAAAATATCCCACAGGAATAGCAAAAAGGAGTACGCCTATTGAAGTAGCACCTTGTAGTTGCCAAATATTTTTTATAGTTACCTTTCTTACTGGAACAAAAAAAGTTCCCCAACTTATAGCTGCAAAAACTGCAAAAAGTAGACCTAACTCTGTCAAACAGTTCCTTTGTAAATCGTGTAATATAACTCAGTTTCGTTTACAATTAGATTTTGTAAAGTTTAATTTCTAGAACTTTGGAGTTTCTTTCAAATGTCATCACAATATCTACAAATAAAAAAAGATGATGAAATAACCATCATCACAATTAACAGACCTGATAAACTTAACGCCATGAATCTTGCAGTAATGGATGAATTCATTTCAGTACTTGAGGCTCTTGAAAAGGATTCGTCAAAAGTGATCATAATTACTGGCTCTGGTCAGAAGGCATTCTCTTCAGGTGCTGATATTGAATATATGAGTAAAATAGGTCCAAGTGAAGCAGAAAAATACGCCTTAAAAGGTCATGAAGTACTAAATAAAATAGAGAATATCGAAAAACCTGTTCTTGCAGCAATAAATGGATATGCACTTGGCGGTGGATGTGAACTTGCTCTTGCATGTGACATTAGGTTTGCTTCTCCAAATGCGCAACTTGGACAACCCGAAGTTACAATAGGAATATGTCCAGGATGGGGTGGTACACAAAGACTTTTACGAATTATAGGCCCCGCTAGAGCAAAAGATTTGATCTTCACAGGACGTAAAATTGGATCTGAAGAAGCTCTTTCTATGGGACTAATAAACAAGATATTCCCAATAGAAAATTTAATTTCAGAATCTAAAGTATATGCAAAAAATATAACAAAAAATAGCAGCTTTGCGGTTGGTAAATCAAAAATGCTTGTTAATCGAGGAATTGATACAAATCTTGATACTGGTTTAAAACTTGAAATCTATTCTTGGTCTTTATGTTTCTCAACAAAAGATAGAGAAGAAAGAATGAAAGCATTTGTAGAAAAAAAATAAGACTATACTACAATTGCACCCTTACTTGGTCTGCAAATAACAGTATTGCATTTTACTTTTGCAGACATGAATCCTTTTTCCATAGCACTACAGATCTTCTTAGGATTTGATGATCTCGAGGTAAAAGCTATGATAGATGGACCTGCCCCACTTATTGTAACACCTAACGCTCCAGCGTGAAGTGCATTTTTCTTTACTTGGCTAAATCCAGGAATAAGGTGCTGTCTTGCAGGTTCTACGATGATATCTTTTATGGAAGTCCCAATCATCTCTACATCCTTTTTCATAAATCCAGCAACAATTGCAGCGGCATTAGATAGATTGTGAACAGAATCCGAAAGCCTTATTTGTTGTGGCAAAACACTTCTCGAAACTTTAGTTTTTCTTACTGGTACATTAAGCTTAGGAATTGCAACACAAAGTACAAGATCCTTTGGCGGTTCTATTTTTATTACATCAAGAGGGTTTGTCCTAACTATAACAAAACCACCAAGTGTAGAAGCTGCAACATTATCATAATGAATAGAACCTGCACTAGCTCTTTCTCCTATTCCTGCAAATTCTACCAGTTTATTTGAATCAAGATTAAGATCAAACAAGGCATCAAACGCTACAGCTGCAGCAGCCGCGGAAGCAGCACTACTTCCCATCCCAAATCCTGCAGGTACTCCTTTTTTGATTTTTAAAATAACACCCGATTTTATCTTAAATTTTTTTGTCATTTCCTTTACTACTAAACCAGCAGAATTTTTTTCAGGAACAAGAGGAATTGTATCCGAACTTTGAATTTTTATTCCACGATCACTCTTCTCAAGACGCACTTCATCGTAAAACGCATCTAAGGCTAGACCAAAGACATCAAAACCAGGTCCCAAGTTTGCAGTAGAAGATGGAGCCCTTACAACAACACTAGAAACCAATTAATCTTCTACCTCCTCTCCCAAATTAAGAATTCTGCTTAATGCTGCTTCAAGGTTTACCATTCCTTCTCCAGTTGCATTAGAAATTGGAATGAGTCCTTGAGAAAAACCACCCATATTCAAACCTCGTAAAATATTAGTTACAAGTGTATAATTTTCACCATCTGATTGTTTTGCAATTGCATTCTCAAGGCTTTTTACATCAGTTGACCACTTCAATATAGTCATAATCTTATCTTCAATTAGATCAGTCTTTGTTAAAACATTGATATGCGATAAATTGAGTCTTAGTTTTATTGATGTAGCAAGAAGTGCAAGTGAAACAAAATTAGTTGGTGTAGTTATTAACACTCCATCATGCAGAAATAATGCAACTTTTTGTTCAGACACAAAGTTTTGTACAAAAAATGGACCGCTAGTTCTGTATGCAAAAAGCTCTATTTGACCAGGAGTATCAACAATGAGATAGTCTGGATTCACATCATCAACATCATGTTGAATCTGATCTATTTTTGATGCAATAAGATCATTTACCATTATTATAGCGCCATTTGGACCCAAATCGTATTGTCTCATTATAGATACGATATCTACGTAATCTCTAACGTCTACATCACATGTATATGGAAGATTTTCAACTCCTGGATCTAAATTTAGAATTCCAACAAAAGCACCATTTTTTGTGTAATAATCAAAAAGTTTGGATGCAAGTAATGATTTTCCCGCTCCTGCAGTACCTACAATAAAAATGGTTTTCATTTTGCTGACTATATTTCATGTTGAGCTTATATTTCCATCCATAATTAAAGCAGGCAATGAATTGGAAACTTTTAGCAATTCCAGTTAGTATTGTACCATTTATTTTAATTGCATTTACATTTAACATAAAACTTG
>JAHEYD010000077.1 GCA_023251795.1 Nitrosotalea sp.
CATTGTGGTCCACATATCCAAGTGGGAAGTGATAGCGCCAACCTTGATCACAATTAGACACTGGACCCATGATGATCTCATCATCACCAATACTTTCGACCATGTTTCGAAGAGAATCTCTATGTAGAATTACATCATCATTTAAAATGAGAATATGCTTAGAGCTTTCTAGATGATTGACTCCATAATTGACACCTTCAGGGAAGTGAAGACGAGAAGATGAATGTATCGCTCTAAATCTCATCGTATCAGGTTCATACTCACCGCTACTTAGAACCAATACATCTAATAACTCTTTTGGATAATTCAAATTCTTTACAGATCGCAAACACAAATCTAGATAACGCTGATTCTGCTCTAGATAGGTAACGATGAGCACACTTACTTTAGGTAACATTATTTAAGCACCAAGATAATTGTTTCTATGATCAAACCTATTAACAATGTTGTACTAAGGCCGAGTAAATAATTTCGTTGAATTAAAATCTCTTTGACCAAATTAGAATATCTTATTAGAAGAGAGTCCTTTTCATATATACATTTCTTTAAATGCTCGACGAAGTGCTCGTTATTCTCGAGGTGTTCACTATTTATTTTAAAATTCATTTGCGCTTGACCTTTTTAGATAGGCCGAAAAGATTCGCGATCTTTTTTCGTCTATGAGCACTGAGAATGCTGTTCATTTGGGTTCTCATTATCCGCATATCATTATCCAAATCTTCGACTATTTTTCTTATCTTCATAATGTCATTATTCTTTTCAACTGAAGAGGCCAAAAGTGATTTATATAAATCTAATTCTGGCATATCTTTAACCATATTTAAAAAGTTTTTCTCGCTATACCCATTATGATTCATACTCTGCCTTTACTTCTTATCTCTCTGAATTTCTCAACCTCTTCACTGAGCTCATCATTTGGTCTAGCTTGAAACATTGTTGAATGAGCTTCACTCTTTTCATGCTCTGGACGTCCATTGGTATAAAAATACCAAGCCATTGAGTTTCTAGTTCTATCCTCGGGGCAGTTAAGAGGCTCTGGGTGACCGTGATACGAGAAATCTGTAGTTTCAAATATCACAAGACGATTAACTTTTGGGAGTATTCTAACCATGCACTCTTTCATTTCTCTATCCCAACATTCGAGATATCCGCCATAATCCTCATGCCAATCATCATTCAGATACAGAAGCACATTTAATCTACGATCTAATTTCAATTTCTCATGCCAATTGAAATCGCAATGAATGTCTAATTTACCACCACGAGAGATTTGGTGTAACCCTCCACCTCTAAGCCATGGATCTGGGATAAGACCCGAGATCATGGTTGTGGTTTCTAGCCACTTAAGAGCAGGACCCATATTGAATTTCGTTAATGTTTGACGGTGAATGTCTGGCATTTTCGTAATGTCATCGATTGCACGTTTTTTCTCAAATACATTATTGTAGGTGTACCACTCATCTGTAGCCTTAGGGAATTCTTCACAGAGTTGTTTTGCTTGTTTGAGATCTAGAAAATCATCATAGATCCAGATGCGAAATGGATCAGCGAAACTTGTATTAACCGTCTCATGATTGATCGTGACCAATTATTCCCCCTATGAATGTAGAATTATCTAAGGAGAATTGAAAATATAAATAATGTAAAGAGAAAAAAGCTCATTAAAAATAATATTTCAAACGAGCCAACAATGAACTCAAGAACTTTGTCTTGCATAAATCCCCCCGAATTTATTTTAGATCGTACTTTTAGAATGGCAATTCATCTTGTGGATTGAAGTTGGGTACAAGATCACTACCTAGCATAGACATATCTTGTAAATATTCTTGAGCTGCCTTAACGAAATCCAAGAACTTACCTTTACCGACTGCCCACTCCATTGCACTTTTGATCTCTTCTGTTTGGAGTTGT
The DNA here is from genome assembly GCA_023251795.1 of Nitrosotalea sp. Classification (GTDB taxonomy): domain Archaea; phylum Thermoproteota; class Nitrososphaeria; order Nitrososphaerales; family Nitrosopumilaceae; genus UBA8516. Next base: position 1,912 of record JAHEYD010000077.1, read on the forward strand.
TTAATCATGACACCTTTGGTTTGCCCAAATGGCATAATGAAATCCCCTGCACTAATTGGATGAGATACTTTAGGAGCGTGATTGGGCAGATTCTTTGGGCTATCTGCAGGTTTTTGCAACTGAGTCCTGCCCTCAGCATGGTTACCGTCGTCGTCTTCATCCTGAGCCGATGCACCCACTATAGCCATGAGGGCATATCGTCTCGCATATGTAAATCCAGACGCCGTCCCTTGAGCTGTATTGTCTTTTGATAAGACTGGCCACATTGAACTAATCTCTTCAGATTTGTAACGTAGTACAGTTCTAAGAACAAACTTACCTTCTATGAACTCTCCTTGCTGAGAAACACTCAACCCATGCTTAGAGAGTAAAGGTAATATGACGTCACTGGCCCCCGCTAGATCTACATACTTGGATTTAAAGAAAGGATTATTCGTATTCTTGTTAATTGGTTTTAACTCAGATTGTAATTTAGATAATTGCGTTGATAACGATTCCATACCCACCTCTTTGCTTTTGTTGAGCTTCGTTTAATAATCATTGTTTAGTTTTAATTCAAGTCATTTAATAAATATTATTAGAATTGTATTTTGAGCATAGGGAGCACATTCCCCTACCTACCAGGCATTGGATTCTGCAATGAGTCTTGTTCTGGTACGTCTTATGCATTCGCTGAGTTAATTAAATAATTCAATACGTCGTAGTCCGTAAGGCTTTATGTAATTGCCTCGGTAAGTGCACAAGTAAAATCTACCTTGCTAGTATGTAGATCCCGTCTTTAAACAAGTTCGAGCTATTTGCTCTACACGGTCCATTTAGCTAAAAAGCCCCCCCAGCAACCATGCACTGTATCAACAATGTGCCCAGATTTTGGCACTTTCACTTAGTTTTACATCGAAAGTGAAGACATAGATGTGTAAATAATGGCTAGACAATGAACTAATTTTAGTAGTAAATTATTTTCACCATACTTTGCTAGTATCTTTGTGGCGTGTAGGTTTTTCAATAAAATTTGCACGCCACATCTTTTTTAAACATTGCGCAATTCTATTTCGTGATTTATTAAATATATCTTAGTTGTGAAGCGGCGTATTACCTCTACGGTTTGCGCCGTTTCTTTTATATTCTTTTCTCATGTCTGATTTCTATATTAATATCTACGTACCAGATCACATCTCTTCTAAAAACAATCGACCCATATGGAGAGGCAGACTCGGTAAATCTTCACGTCTTAGAGAAGTGGAGGCTTATTTAATCGAAGAGTTTAAAAAAGAATGGATGAATAAACCACCGATCAATGGTCCAGTATGGGTTAAGTTCATTTTTCATACGTCGAAATATTATACAAAATTACATAAAAGAAATAAGAAGATGGGGGATCTAGTTAATCTCATGCAATTGCCATCAGATTGTTTAGAGAAAGCTGGGGTTATTGAAAATGACACAGACATCGTATCGGTTGACGGGTCTAGAAGAATCCCAAGTAGTCAAATGAGACTTGAACTCTACGTGTATTCTGTACCAGAATTGTAAATATGGGTATTGATCCTGAAACTATCGTTAAAGTAATCTGGGCTGTAGCAGGAACAATCGGAACCGCAACTGTTGGAATATTATTCGTTAATCTTCAGAAACATCTTGACTTGCTTAATAAGAATACAATAGCCATCGCAATTCTCACAGTCGAGATGAGAAATATGAAAAAACAGTTCGAAAGATTTAATGAAGATTAGTGCATTCTTTGTATTGACGCTCAGCCTTAATAATATCTGTCAAATAACACTCTAAAGCGATAACAAGATCATTCGTCTCCATTGGAGATGTGCTCTCAACTCTTAAATTGAAAGTCTTTTTGTCATCGCTCATTGTTAATTTGTAAGTGAGCTCATCTTCATCGCGCATATTTAAAGCCTATGTATTTAAAACCATATAATCAAGAGTCCAGTCTAGTATGATTACACAATAATGTAGTTTAGCATTCGATTGTGATGACAGAACCAAAGATAGTTTTATGGGACTTGGAGACAATACCTAACTTATCTGAAGTTATGAAAATCATGCCCAGTCTCTCAGACTACCCAGGCCTCACCCTCAAAGCTTCAATAAATTCAATCATATGTTTCGGATATAAAATTTATGGAACTAAAGATACCAATTGTATAAACATTTGGGATCTGAAAAATAAAAACATAAACGATGATTACGAACTATGTAAAATAATTCAAGACACTCTAAAAGACGCAGACGCAATCGTCACTCATAACGGTAAACGATTTGATTTAAAATTCTTGCAAACAAGATTGATATTTCACGGCCTACCCACTCTACCAAAAATTCAACATATAGATACATGCACAGAATCTAAAAAGAATCTTCTCATGTTTAATAATCGTTTAAACACTCTCGCTAAATTTATGACTAGCGAGGAGAAAATGGAGAACGGTGGATGGGAACTCTGGGTCAAGGTCTTGCAAGGCGATAAACGCTCTATGAAAATAATGAGTGAGTATTGTAAACAAGACGTTGTTGTACTCGAGAAAGTTTTTAAGAAACTCATGCCATTTATAAATAATTTACCTAATCATAATAGATATTCTCCAATAGAAAAAAATCTATGTCCTAATTGCGGAAGCTCAAGAGTGCATCGAAATGGATTTAGAAATACTAAAACAAATACATTTCTTCGTTATAGATGCATAGATTGTGGAACAAGCTCTCACGCAAAAACAGATAAACATATGTTGAACACTGCATGATTAGAACACTGATACTCATTATTTATACCTATACCATATTTGCGATAGCCGTTCGTATAGGAGAGCTGTCGAGAGAATATGAAATCTATGATGAGATTAATAGCTATAATATAATTGTTTTATTTCACGAAGTTTTTGTCTGTATTCCGAGATCATCCACTACTGAGTAAACGATCTATACAAATCCTCAAATGATTCTTTGTCTTCACATGCATTCGGATACAAAGAACACTCTTTGTAAAAAGATGGGTCTTTATCTCCGTATTTCACATGTAATAATTGGTCAAAGCCGTACCAATAATCATCGTGACATTCTTGAACTGTTTTTGTCTGACAATATGAGTTTGAATAAGCAATAAGCGATGGGTAACTAGATGATACAGGATGAGAATCTAATGTATGTACACTGCTTTTCGGTGCACACGCACTTAAAAAAATCCCTAACCCCAAACATAGAATGAAGCGGTCAAACCTTAGACTGATGAATGGGGAAGGGAATATCATATTTTACCCGATCTACGATTGTGAATTCTCTCTCTCATTCTGTAACCCTTAGACATCTGCTCATCTAATTGAGAGTGATGAATGTTCTGATAATGAGAGAAATTGT
>JAHEYD010000026.1 GCA_023251795.1 Nitrosotalea sp.
GCATATCCTATCCTGAATCCAGTCATTGCATGAGATTTGGAAAATGACTGTGTTATGATGCTTTTATCATATTCGTATGAAAGTACACTCTTCCACTCATTATATGAATAATCAGAGTAGATCTCATCGCTTAGGACATAGAGATTCTTTTTTATTGCCATTTGAACAATCTCATCTTGAAGTTTTTTTGGCAGTATCTTTCCAGTTGGATTGTTTGGGTAATTTAGCACAATCATCTTGGTATTTGGATTTATCATGTTTGAAATTTGATCTACTGACGGTTCCCATCTGTTTTCTAGTGTAGTCTGAATAGTTCTTACTTTAATTCCAGAATTTAATGCATTTTCAGAATATGCGGGCCATGCAGGTTCGATGACAATTATTTCATCGCCTGGATGCAAAAGAGTTGATATGGCCAAAAAGACTGAAAACCTTGCACCTGGGGAGACCATCACGTTTTCTATTTTTGTTTTGGTGTGGTATCTGTCTGAAGTTTTTTTTGCAAGAGCTGCTCTAAACTCTGACATTCCCTTTGATTCGCCATATTTTGTAAACCCTTTGTCATACACTTGGCTAAGGGATTCTTTGACTATCTTTGGTGGATTAAAGTCTGGCTCGCCTACTTCCATGTGGATTATTTTTTTTCCTTGTTGCTCCAAAGACTTTGCTTTTAAAAACACAGAAAGATGTGTCTGCTTGTTGACTGACTGGATTTTTATGGACTCATTTAAAAGAAAATTTAAAAACATTGTAGCAATTTTTTCATCAAATCCCATCTCTTTGCAAAGCAAAATAACCTTGGTTCTAAGTTGGTTTTCACGCTCTTCATTTGTTATGCTCAAATGCAGGTTGTTTTTTATGCTGCCAATTTCTTTTGAGATCTCCACTCTTTCTTTTAAGAGCCGTATCATCTCAAGTGTTATTTTGTCCATCTGGTCACGCAGTTTGTCTATGTCTGACATTTTCTATCGTAAGACAGGTGGGATGAGGCCACATTTTATGGCATGATCTGCCAAGACTACAGAGACTAGAGAATCAACAACTGGTGGAGCTCTTGGAACAACACATGGATCATGCCTTCCTGTTACAACTAGTGATGTGGGTTTTTTTGTCTTGATATCTATAGTGTTTTGTTTTTTTGCAATAGACGAAGCTGGTTTGAATGCAACACGTAAAACAATTGGCATTGCATTTGACAATCCACCCAATATTCCGCCTGCATTATTTGTATTTGTCACGATCTTTCCATTTTTTATCATATATTGATCATTGTTTACATATCCACTTGTAGTAGAACCGTAAAAACCTGAACCAAATTCTACTCCCTTTACTGCCGGAATGGAATACAGTGCCTTGCTCAAATCAGATTCTAGAGATCCAAAGATGGGCTCGCCTAGTCCTACTGGAATGTTTGATGTTATGGATTCTATTATTCCCCCAAGTGAATCTCCATTTTTTTTTGCTGCAAGTATTGCAGTTCGCATCTGTTGCGCAGTTTTTTTGTCAGGACAGCGCACCTCGTTTGAGTAAATGTCTTTTTTCATCTTTGGTGTCACTTGACCTTTCATCTTTATCTTACCGATCTGTGAAGTATAAGAGTAGGTCTCTATTCCAAGGGTCTGGGAAAGAAGTTTTCTTGCAATTGCTCCTGCCATTACAAATGTTGCAGTTAGTCTACCAGAAAATCTACCTCCTCCGCGAAAATCATTAAACCCCTTGTACTTTGCCCATGCTGGATAGTCAGAATGACCAGGTCGTGGCTTTCTAATCAATTGTTCATAATCTTTAGAGTGTTGGTCTTGATTCCAAATTATCATTGCAATAGGAGCTCCAGTAGTATATCCTCGAAAAACTCCAGACAAAATTTCCACAACATCTCCTTCTTTTCTTTGTGTTGATACCAGTGATTGACCTGGTTTTCTAAGATCAAGCATCTTTTGGATGTCTTTTTCTTCTAGTTCTAATCCTGCGGGACATCCATCAATGACTGCTCCTATACACCGTCCATGACTTTCGCCAAAACTAGTAAAACCAAATCTTTCTCCAATAGAACTCCCAAGCATCACATAAAATTCTCTGTTGGATGCTTATAATTCTTCTATGATAAAACTAACAATTTTCTTGTCTATGAAGCTTGATCATGATCTGCAATCTTTGAACTGATGATTTTAAAACAGGAAACTAAACACCAGGTCGTGAAATACCAACGCCAACCTTTACGCCTTGCCCTATATCGACTTCTACACTGACTGTTTGGGGCGCATCATTTTTTTCAATCAGTAGACCAGTTGGATTTGTAGTTGCTTCTAGTATGTAAGTCTGCTTTGGTGATTTCATCAGTTCTGTAACGTCAAGTGATTGGCCAACCAAATCTTTTCCATATACATCAGACCATCCAGGTAAGACTCCCATTTTTACAAATTTTGCAGAGGGACTGTGGTAGCATCTGTTGTAGATTGGAATGTGTGAAAAACTATCCAAGGTTTCGTCTATTATTTCCACGTCTGCAAGACAAAATGATTGCTTGGCAGAGGTAGCAATCACACCATTCTGATCTCTTAGGCTGTACACTACTGCACTCTCATAATGATAGTGGTGGTGTGCAGGATGATAAATCAAATTACCAGCACGAGACTCGTAAAAAGTACCGTCTGTTCTGTAAATTCTTTGATAAGCAGGCATCATGTTGTTATTAGGATCTATCAAAGTACGTTTTCCTATAACCTCCAACTTGCCGTCACCAAAATTTGCCACCGAGCCTGCGAAGCGTAAAAGTATGTGACCAGTACGTGGATCTTTAACAATATCGTGGTCAAGCAAGTCTTTCTGAACTGGCCTTAGATCTGGCAGTAAATCTTGTGCCACAGCTTCACTTGGTCTTGCCAAAAAACTTGAAGCGACTAACAGAATTGATAATCCAAGAATTGCGAAAATTGTTACTTTTGTCGTACTCTTCATTGAATTTTTTCATCTTCAGTTTTTCTGATATAGGAATACGTTACAAAATCTAGACTATATCGGAAGGATTTTTGCACCCACTTTGTTCATGTCATCTATAAAACTTGGGTAAGAGACATCGACTGATTCTGGATCAGAAACTGTACAATTGCCAACGTACATTCCTGCTATGCAAAAAGCCATGAACAATCTATGGTCATCTGCAGAGTCAAGTTCTGCACCTTTTGAATGACCTGGAGCTTCTAGTATAAGACCATCTTCTTTTTCTTGAACTTGTACTCCAAGATTTGCAAGTTCGCGTGCCAAGACGGCAATTCTGTCTGTCTCTTTGAATCTTGCATGTTTTACATTGTAGATATCAATGGGTTTTCTAGTCTTTAGTGCAAGTATTGCCATTGCAGGCAAAAGATCTGGTGTGTTTGACAGGTCAAATCTTCCGCCATCTAATAATGGAGGGCTGTTTACTGTAATGGTATTATTGTTAATGTTTATTCTGACTCCCATCTTTTGAAGGTGGGAAATGATCTCCTTGTCTCCTTGGGGCAAGTCACCCATTGAAGCATGTATCTCAAAATCATCGCCTAATAGTACTGCTGCAGACAAGAGCAACGCCATGCTTGAAAAATCAGAAGGAATTTCAAAATTAGCGGAAACATAGTCTTGTTTTGGAATCTTGTATTTCTTGTATGAAGAAATAGTCTCTACCATGACACCAAATTTTTTCATTGAAGCTATGGTTGCTTCAAGATACGGCTTTGATACTAGCTCGCCTTCAATGTTTAATTCGATCCCACGTTCAGTTTTTGGTGCGACAATCATTAAAGCTGAAATAAACTGGCTAGACACAGAGCCTGGAATTGTGACTTGGCCCCCAGTAATTTTTCCCTGCACAGTTATCGGAGGTTTGCCATCAGTCGAAGTACAGTTTGCACCAAGTGATTGCAGAGCATCAAGTAAGAGCTTCATTGGTCTTTTTCTAAGGCTTGAATCACCATCAAGTGTAACTTTGTTTTCAGATAGTGATGATATTGCAGCAGCAATTCTAATTGTCGTTCCAGAGTTTGACGCATCGATGTGTGTGCTTTGCAAGTTTATTTCCCCTGCACTTTCTACAGTCAGGTTGGAATCATCTTTTCTGATTTTTGCACCAAAACTTTTGCATGCACTTATTGTTGCTATTGTGTCTCTTGAAAGCAAAACATTACTAATCTTGCTTTGGCCTTTTGCTAGTGTTGACAAAAATATGGCTCTATGTGTATAGCTTTTGTTTGGCGGACAAGATATCTTTCCAGAAAGCCTGGCCTTTTCTATCTTACATTTCATAAACTTCAGCCTTTCTGTTGTTTATTTCTGATATCTTGATTTCTCCATCACGAGACAAAAACGCCTTTTTCACACTAGAGACATTTCCTTTTTTTGCAATAGCTGCAATCGATGGCCCATTACCTGAGACTGATGCCGCAAGTGCGCCTGCCTCAACAAGTTCTGTTAGAATTCTAGGATCAGAGTTTAGTATAGCTGATGTTGCAAGACCGTTTAACAACATTGCATTCCAGTAGTCTGAATTACTAGCAAGTGTCCAGGCTTGTTCAAAGACTCCTTCGAGAATCTTTAGTTTTTTTACGTTGCCTCTTTTTCTTGATCTTGGTATGAATATTACAGCTGATAGATCCTCTGGGGCTTTTTCAGATTTTACAATTTTTAGATTATAATTATCTGTCACTACAAAGCCTCCAAAGTAACATGCGCAAGCATCATCGTATGCACCAGTAATGCTTACTTTGGATTCTATGGATGCTTGCACCCCGTGCCTTAGCACTTCAAAATCATCTATCTGTGGCCTGAAAAGTTTGGCACAGGCTAAAGATATTACAGAAGATATTGCACTTGAACTCTTAAGGCCATATCCTGACGGTATTTCTGATTTTAGCGAAATTCTCAGTTTGGATTTTTCAAGCTCATTTTTTGGTACAGCTTTTTCAAGAACGCTTCTTATCAGACGCGAGCTAAGATCGGATTCTTTATTCTCAAAGACAATCCCACTTCCTTGAGTTGCTTCTATGACAGACTCTACGTTTAGTGAAATTCCAAGTGTTGCTCCTTTTCCTGTGGCAATTGCATTTACAATTGAGACTGCACCATGCATGACCGCTTTTGCTGTTGGCATTTTAAAACCTCCCTAACAGTGTAAGCTTCATTGCTTCATAAGGCGCTTTTCTTTTTGTCCAGATCTCAAAAGAACGCATCGCTTGAGCAAGAAGCATCTCCCAACCATATATGATAGTCGCACCTTGTTTTTTTGACTGTTCAAGTAGCTCTGTATCAACTGGCATGTATACTATATCATATACGATACAGTCTTTGTTGATGGCCCTTGTCGATATCGGACTTGAATTATTTTTCATCCCAACCGAGGTCGCATTTACAATGAACTTGTAATTTCCTGCATTATTACCAGCATCTGTTAAATCAGCATATTCTGATTCTAGTCCTAACTTGTTTGCAAATCTAACAATCTCTTCTGCTCTTTCTCTAGTTCTATTTGCAATGGTAATTTTGTGAGCTTTTTCTTTTGCAAGTGCAGCTACAATGGCTCTTGCAGCTCCGCCTGCACCAACAAGCAAGACATTTGAATCCTTACAACTCAGGTTTCTCTGTTTTATTGGTTCTAGGAATCCATCCATGTCTGTATTGTATCCTTTGAACTTACCGCCCTCGTTATTCACAGTGTTTGTAGCTCCAATTGTCTTGCAGTCTTCATCCATATCATCAAGAAGCTTCATCATCTCTATCTTGTGTGGTATTGTCACGTTAAATCCAGCAATGTTGATGAGCTTTAACGACTCAATTCCCTCAGCTAGCTCTCCTTTTGGGATTCGATATGCAATGTATGTGCAATCTAATCCTAGGAATGCAAAAGCAGCATTGTGTATTGCAGGCGAAAGTGAATGATCAATTGGGTCGCCTATCACGGCATAAGTCTTTGTCATGATATCATTTTTTCAACTTGAAGATTGATTTAACTTCATCTAGGCTAAACTGGCCTAGTGCAACTGGTTTGCCAAGTGATACATACGTGTAAGGGCTACCAAACTGGGTACAGAGAATTCTAGACATGCGTCCACTGTCTCCCATTGCAAAGGCAATCAATCTGTGATTTTTTGGCAGATTTTTATACAAAGATAAAACCTTCATAGAATCACCTATCGTTTTTGCACTAGTCACAATCTTGACATTCTTTGAAAACTTGATCATCTGTACTAGTCTTTTTTTTAACAAATTCTCATCTGGTGTTTTTTTAAAATCATGCCATGATACAAGCAAACTTGTTTTTGTTTTTTTTAGGTACTGACGAAGGTCCTTGTTTTTTCTTATGGTATCAAACTCTACATCAAGCAGATACGGATTATATTCTGCAATCAGCTTTAGTATTGAAATCCTGTCTTTTTCACTACCCGAAAACTTGCCGCCCTCTGATCTTGGTCTTAGGGTACAGATGCATCGCTTCAAATCTTTTTTTACTAAATCTAGTGCTATGGGAATTTTTATTGGAGCCATAAAATCAAATCGTAACTCTGCATAGTCTGATCTTTTCAATGACTGCACTAGACGCAAGCGTAGCTTTGTCGGACTTGATTCAGCTAGTGTAACACAGGTCCTGTTGGCCATAATCATGTGTACAAAATTACAAAATTAAGCCTTTGTTCAAACTTATCTGGCAATCAATTTTTTATCAGGTTTTTATACTGCGTTTTATTTTAGAGCCTCAGAACCTCTATGCCCTGTTCCCAAGTCTATGGCATCTTCAATTGGTGTCACAAAGATCTTACCAAAGACCTTCTCTCCACCGCTATCGACTGCTTTTAGAATGGCTCGGATTACCTCTTCAGATTTAGAGTCTTCAACAATAGTGTAAATTAGATTACGGGTATTGAAATCAGCAGCATATTTGGCAGTTCCTCTGAGTCCTGAAATCATGGGAGGTTCAACAGAGCCTCTTCCTCTAACCTGTGCAACAGTAATTCCACTTACTCCAACTTTTTTTAATGCATCAAGGATGGGTTTTAGATTTTCTGTCTTTGTATGAACTTCAACTCTCTTCATACTATAGCTAAGATATGAATCCAGATAAACATTGTCCAATTTGATTAATGTAATTAAATTAATCCCACAAAAGGTTCTAAAAAACAAGAGATCTAAATCAAAGGTACATTTTGATCCCAGTTCCAAATATTATATAGTTAATCAATTCATGATTTCCGTGTGGAAACCAAATTCTATTGTAAACGCTGATTCACGAGATCTTTCCCAAATAGGCAAAGACAAAGTTGCACTCACAGTTACTTCCCCTCCATACCACAATGCAATAAACTACCAAGAGCATCAAACCTCAAACGACTGGTATAGGGGAACTGTAGGTGTGTCACTTGATAGCTGGATTGATGAGATGAGAGATGTTTTTTCCCAAGTATACAAGGTTACAAAACCCGGTGGTCATTGTTGTATAGTTATAGGAAACGAACTTGTTGAAGAAAGAACCAAACTTCCTCTTCCTGCAATTTTACTTGTAGAATTGACAAAAAAAGAAATTGGCTGGAAGTTTTTTGAAGAAATAATTTGGAACAAAGTTACGGGTGGAAAAAAAAGATTTAGAGTAACCATACAACATCCCTATCCAACATATTACTATCCAAACATCATGCATGAACAAATCATAGTTCTTAGAAAGCCGCCGTTTTCTAATGTCAAGGACAAAAAAAGTAAATTAAAAATCAATGACTTGATGAAAAAAGAAATTGCAAACTCTGTGTGGCATATTGCACCAGTTCCACCAAGTTACAGAAAGTTTCATCCAGCTGCATTTCCAGAAGAAATCCCGTATAGATTGATACAACTTTACAGTAACTCTGGTGATCTAGTTTTAGATCCCTTTGTTGGGAGTGGTCAGACTACAAAAATGGCCAGATTTCTTAAGCGAAAGTACATCGGTGTGGACAAGTCTGCTAAATATGTAAAAATAGCACAAAAACGAACAATGGAACCGCCATCCCTTAGAAGCATGCAACTTGTTCCACATTGGAAAAAACCAGAACCGCTTGACATCTGATCTCTGTTTCGTAAAGGTTATCTACGAACCTCTCTAAATCAAATCATGGTTACATCAAATACCAAAAGCTATTTTAGAAGCGTTGAAAATAGCCACAGAAAATATTCTTCTGCAATAAAAAAAGCAAGAACAAGACAGAACATAATGAACATCTATTGGAGACACAAGCGAGAACATGAGGCAATTCTTAGAAAACATCTAAGAGAAGAGATGGCAGAAGTAAACCAACTAAAAAAGAAGATAAAATAATTCTTTTTTAACAATTTTTATTTTATACTGTTGTCATTAAGATGGTTTTACGTTTCCGCTTCTTTGTCCAAATGCTGCATAGCAACTATGATGATACGCCTTGTTGCCAACAAAAACCAAGGCGCCCCGAGTTATTCCCTGCCTACATATTACACACAGATCAACAAACTCAACAACCTTATCATCAGTTGGCGTCATGTATGAATTACTTTGATTGGCGATTTAAAGTGTTTTCTAATTCCCAGTAAAAAACATATTATTTTTCAATAATGTATTCATCATCTACTTCCATGCCAAAGTGCCTTCCAGTTGCTGGCTTGCAATGTGCCAAGACGACGTCACCTTTTTTGAGATGTGTCACAGATATAAGATGACCATTTGGTCTTACAAAGCGTATTGTCTCAGCATTTTGTGCAATTATTCCGCCAACCTCGTCTCCAATTTGCGCTTTTATCATAAGCATGGGTCTGCTCTCTATTTTAGAGCGACCAACAGTTGCTCTCCTGGCCTTGCCTTTTGAATCCAAAACTAGAACTTCAGAACCTGTTTCTAACTCTGATAGATATTTTGTAGTTCCGTCTGGAGAAATTGTATAGCAATGAACTGCTCCTGCATTTACCCTAAATGGTCTTGGTGAAGTAAACGAAGATCCAACTGACTCATTGTGTACCAGAAACAAAAAGTTTGATCTACTTCCAATAAGCATCCCTTCCCCTCTATGAAGCATGGATGCAGTATCCACACACACTCGTTCACCATTTCCTACCTCTTTTATCTCCAAAATTTTTGCTGGTTTTAACTCAAAAGATTTTGATCCTAGGTACACTAGTGCTTCTCTTACTTCATTAATGGAACTAGTTGAAAATATTACTCCATCCACCCCTATTTCTAAAATAGAAAACATCTTACGCACTTCTTCAGGATTATTTGCAAGTGCAAATATTCTAGTATGCAATTTGTGCAGTTTTGCTATGATATTTTCAAGTGGAATTATTTTCCAATCTTTTACATCTACTATAACAAAATCAATCCCTGTCTTTGCAAACTTGAGTATGTTTTCGATGTCTGCATTTGATAAAACCTTGAGTCTGATTCCTATTTTTTTGCCCTTGGGTTTTGACGAAGAGATTTTGTCTAGTACTGTATAGTTTGCACTTTCCGAGTTGTATAGTGTTGTAAGCTTTGTCTTAATTCCTTCCAGACTCTTTGGGTCTACATTAACAATTCTGATTCCTTCCCTCTCTAGTTCTAAAAGAAATTTGACAATCTGTCCCCTTGAAACTTTTGGGGATATTATTAGCTCTCTACTTTTTGTCAAGTCGTTTTGCCGCTTCCTTTGCAGTTTCTTTTTTAAATATTATTCCTGCCAAAGCTTCGGTCATTCTGTCTGGTCGCTTGTGTTCAAAGATGTTTCTTCCATATGTTACTCCTTTTGCCCCTGCTTTCATTGCTTCTTCTGTCATTTCTAAAATGTCACTGTCAGTTTTTGCTTTTGGACCTCCAGCTATTACTATTGGAACAGGAGTGCTTTTGACAATACTTGCAAACGAATCAAAATCTCCAGTGTACACAGTTTTTACAATGTCTGCGCCCATTTCTGCTCCTATTCTTGCTACATGTGCAACAATTTCTGGATCATGTGGGTCTTTGATGTTCTCGCCTCTTGGATACATCATAGCTAAAAGTGGCATGTCCCATTTGTGACAATCATCGGCCATCTTTCCAAGCTGTTCAAGCATTTCAGGTTCTTCTTTTCCGCCTATGTTGATGTGAAGTGAAACTCCATCTGCTCCAAGTCTTAATGCATCTTCGACAGAGCCCGTAAGCATTTTTCTGTTAGGTGATTTTGAAAGTGATGTGCTACTTGAATAGTGTACCAAAACTCCAATTGCTAATGGTTTAGGAAGTGTTTTTAGAATTCCTCGATTGACAATGACTGATGTCAGTCCATAGTGTTGACATGTGTAAATTATATTATGAGGATCTTCTAGTCCCTTGATTGGTCCACTTGATATGCCATGATCCATTGGGATACAAAGCATCTTTCCTGATCTTAAGATTCGATTTAATCTAATCTGTAGTCCAGATACCATTAAGAGATATTCCTTGGTGTACCCTACTTAAAAATAGCGTGGATAAAGACATGACCATTTCATATGATTTGAAACACTTGAGGAACTAGATTATGATAATCCGGTCTAGAAGTTATTTCAAGTTAGGATTTTTATAGGAAAATGGTTAAGATCAAAATTATTTCATACTTTTTACAAACTTGATCCTGATAATAATTTTATTTCTTACTGTTTCTACTTGCACATTCTCGATTGTCGAAGCATATTCTCTTAATACTCGATGACCATTCCTTGATCGGCCTTTTGGGACTAGCAGATGGTTTTCTATCATCGAATTGATTATTCTATAACCCGAAGTCTTTGGGATTTTACAAATATCCAGTATTTCCGTAATGGTCTTTGGGTTGTACAAAGTTGAATACATTATCTCTCTCTTATAATCATCAGCAAAGGTTTCTAGAATCAATTTAACAAGTGATTCATCCTCTAACGTTACCCATTCACGATTTCCATATCCATCGCTTTTCTTGTACTCTTTAACGATCTGGTTTCTGAGAAACTCTAGTCCAGCTGAATCATTTGTTCCCACTGCACTTATGTTCGAGTCTGAAACCTCGCTATTGTATTTACTTTCTTTAATTGTAGTCATAAAATAATTTGTGCAGTGAAAGTTAAAAAATCCCGTCTGCCAAATGTGGAAATGTTCTAATTATTGCATCACAGTTTCAATTTCTGTCTATGACGTCTTTGATAAAATTTGGTTTTAAAACATCAGATTTGATAGATCCATCATTTTGTTTGTAATTTTCTTTTTAGATTACATCACTAAATTGTAACGCAGTTTCATCTAAAACAATTTTCATTACACAAAAAATAAGGAGAGATCACGTATGCGTGGGTCATCAAGGATTAAATAGCATAAAACGAAAGCAAAAACAAATTGAGTCAGATAACAAAGGATCTTTATGCTTCTGAAATAGGAGACATTCTTGAAAACTCGCTTGCAGGAAACAGGCCAAGCCAAGAAGACTGTGTCAGACTGCTAGAATCTGACGACGTGCATCTATTGGGGCTGGTGGCTGGTCATCTGACTCGCCAAAAATATGGAAAAAAGGTCTCATTTGTAAATAACATAATACTAAACTATACAAACGTCTGCGTTACTGACTGCAAATTCTGTGCATTTTACAGACCGCCAGAACATGAAGAATCCTATACTATATCGCTAGAAGAAATTGAATCACGTGTTAAGACAGCGTGGGAGATGTTTAGAATTACACAGGTGTTAATCCAAGGTGGTCACAATCCAAAACTTGGAATTGAATATTATGAAGACGCATTTAGATTGATTAGAAAAAATTTCCCAGAGATTGGGGTGCATGGACTTTCTGCATCAGAGATTGATATGATAGCAAGAGTTGAAAAGTCCAGTACAAAAGAGGTTCTTTCCAGATTAAAAGAATCAGGACTACAGTCAGTTCCTGGTGCAGGTGCAGAAATTCTAGTAGATTCTGTAAAGGACGTGATTAGCCCAAAAAAGATCTCAAGTGATCAATGGATAAGGATAATGGAAGAAGCTCATAGTATAGGGCTGCCAGCTTCTGCAACAATGATGTACGGACATGTAGAAAGCAACAAAGACATCGCAGAACACTTTGTCAGGATTGCAAAACTACAAGAAAAAACAGGCGGATTTATGGCATTTATTCCCTGGAGCTTTGAGCCTAACAACACTTTGATGCAAAAAGAAAAGACCGTGGCATATTCTGCTGGCGGTTTTCAACTGCTAAAGATGATTGCAATTTCTAGGATGATGTATGATGGACTGATACCACACATACAATCTTCTTGGCTAACAAATGGAATTGGTATGGCGCAAATGGCTCTACAATACGGCGCTGATGATTTTGGTGGTACTCTTATCGGAGAAGAAGTTGTATCATGTACGGGAGCCCGCTCTACAGAACTGACTGCAAAAAAGATCATTGATGCAGTAAAACAAATGGATTATGCAGTAGTAGAGAGAGATAATTTCTATAACACAGTACAGGCTCACTAGATTCCGTAAGCCAACCACTTGGCATCGACAACGTTTTTTGTATCCTCATCTACTTTGACTAACTCTTGAATCTCTCTTTGATATCCTTCTTCTTTTGTTTTCTGAGTTGCATCTATGCCAAGCTTAGATCCCAGATTCAAAAGAGGTGAGGCTGGATCTAACGTGTCAGTTGGGGTATTGTTAATTATTGTAATGTCGCGCGCTGCATCAGATCTTGTTGTTACTGCCCAAATTACATCATTGATGTCATGTACATTTACATCCTCATCTACAACAATGAAAATTTTTGTTAGTGCAAGCTGACCCAATCCCCACAGTCCCATCATCACTTTTTTTGCTTGACCTGGATATCTTTTCTTTATTGAAATGATCGCAATTCCCTGGAACCATCCTGACGCAGGCATGGAAAAATCAATAACTTCAGGCTGGAACATTTTAATCAACGGCAAGAAAGAACGTTCTATTACTTTGCCAATAAAGGCATCTTCCAAAATTGGCTTTCCAACAATTGTTGTAAGATAAGTTGGTTTTTCTCGTCTCATTATTCCTGTCAATGTAAAAGTAGGATATGGTTCTGGAGGCGTATAATATCCAGTATGATCTCCAAAAGGACCTTCCATTCTAATGTCTGACGGATCAACATATCCTTCTAAGACAAGCTCAGCATTTGCAGGGACTTCGAGATCAACTGTTTTGCATTTCACTGTCTTGATTCCTGTTTTTCTTGCTATTCCTGCAAAAAGATACTTGTCTAGTCCTTCTGGAACTGGAGCCACTGCTGAAAATACTGTTGCAGGATCTCCACCAATTACTATAGCTACCTCAGTTTTTTCTCCCTTGTCTTTTTTTATGTCATAGTGATGTGCACCACGCTTGTGTTTCTGCCAGTGCATGAGAGCATGAGTTTTGTCAAGAATTTGCATTCTGTACACTCCAAGATTTCTAATATCAGTTTCAGGGTGTCTTGTTGCAACAAGACCAAAAGTAATGAATCTTCCAGCATCTTTATGCCATGTCTTTAGGATTGGAATCTTTTCAAAGGAAGGGGCATCTTCAAAAATCTCTGTGACAGGTCCACTTTTTTGCAACTTGGGGGCAATATCAGTCATCTTTGAAAGCTCTGGCAGTTTTCTAATCTTGTCAAAAAGACCTGAAGGAATATCCATCTTTGTCATGTCTACGATTCTTTGACCTATCTGGGTAAAATCATCAGTCTCTAAACCAAGCTCAAGTCTTTTCATAGAACCAAAAGCATTTCCTAAGACTGGCATGCTGTGGTTTTTTACATTTTCAAAAAGAATTGCCGGTCCATTTGCATACATGACCCTTCGTAAAATTTCGGCAATTTCTAAATCTGCATCCACTTGAGTTTTGACTCGTCGTAACTCTCCAGCCTTTTCCAGTTTTTCTATAAATTCTCCAAGATCATCAATTGGCACAAATTTACTGAATTTGCATCTAGTATAAGCTTAACTAGATTTGTATTCCAACAAGTAAATAAGAAAAATCTTTAACAAAAGGATTTTAATTAGACTTGAAAAGATTTCCTTACAGTGAGTCAGCAAAAATGTGCTGTCTGTAACGGACAGGGAAAGATTGCACTTTTAGAAACTCAGTGCCCGTTTTGTAATGGTACTGGAGAATACACAAAATCAGCCGAAAGCTATCTAAAATCACACATTTGCCAATGTGTCTTCTTGGATAGGGTAACGTGTCCACTGTGTGGCAAAAAATGTCATCATGACACACCAAACAAACCAAAGATTTTACTTGGTCCAGTTTAGCTTATTGGAGGAAGCTCACTTTTCTTATCATGGCCACCAGAACCAAACTTGCAGTAAAAGCACTGATCTGATTGCATGTATTTTAGCTGCTCAATTTGTATTGCGCCAATTTTTAGCGCTATCTTTGTAAGCACTCTGTATTTGAAAGGCATCCCAGGAATTACCTCATCTAGATAAACTCTGTAGTGATCGGGGCAGAACTTCAAAGTAAGGCGACTAGGCTCTTTACTTGATTGATTTATTGTCTTTGCTACGTTTATCTGCTCCCTGATGTACTCGTGTTTGGGACACGGACAGTTTCTTCCACCAGGGTGCTTGTATGCAGGAGTGTTTTTCCAGTCAAATTCAGGATACTCTCTTTCAAAATCGTCCAATATGATAACTTGACTCGCCGTTCTTATAAAACTTCTATAGATTATGCTTGAATGTTATGATAATGATCAAAATCTAAATAAACTCCAACCACATGACAAAATAACACATGTCTACTAATAAACCAGCTAAAAAACCACGTTCTACTAAAACTAAAGCTGATCTTGAAGCAAAGATTGCTGAACTTGAGGCAAAGCTTAATGCACTAGCTGCTCAAGCATCCAAGCCTGCAGAAACAAGGCCAACACCGCCTCCACCTGCACCAAAACCACAAGTTCAACAAACACCACCTCCACCAAAACCAGCTGCTCCTAAACCAGAAGTTGCGCAAACTTCGGCCTCTGCACAAGAAGCAGAAGTTGCACCAGCCTATGCAGCTACAAGCTCAACTGGATATACCGGTAACAGATACTATGCTACACGTCAAAGACTGGCATATCATCCGCCTAACAAACAATTCACAGGACAAGTTACTGTTCAAGTTTCTAGACCGGAGCCATCTCCTGCTCCAGAACCTGAACCAGAAAGGGTAGAGCCAGAACCACAAAAGCAAAAAGAGGAACCAAGAAAAATAGAACCACCAACACCTACTGTGAAATATACTGGTGAGAATTATTACAGAACAAGACAAAGACTAGCATACCATCCACCTGACAAACAATTCATTGGAACAGTAGCAATAAAATTTGAAGAAGCACCAACTGTATCTCAAGTAGAATCTACAAGCTCAAAATCAACATCCTCATCATCACAGAAAAAATCAAGAGCTGAAGAATTAGCAACGTATGAAAAAAATTATCTTGAAAGAGTGCAACAACAAAGGGCAGAAGCTGAAAAACCACAACCTGCTTAATCTACGACAAAACCACGTGGTACCATGCCATCTGGCTGGAAACCATCTTAAAACAAAATTTTATTTTAATTTTTAAAAATATCTAGGACTTCTTGTGCATGTCCTGCAGGTTTTACTTTTTCAAATACTTTGATAATCTTTCCTTTCTCATCTATCAAGAAAGTAGTCCTGTTTACTCCCATGTATTCACGTCCCATGAACTGTTTTTTTCCCCACACTCCAAACTTTTTTGCTACTTCAGTTTCTGTGTCTGCAAGTAAGATGAAAGGAACCTCCATCTTCTCGCCAAACTTCTTATGTGAATCAACATCGTCCGGACTAATTCCTATTATCTCAACATCAGCGTTCTTGAATTTTTTATAGTCACGTGCAAATTCAGCTGCTTCAGTAGTACATCCTGGAGTAAAGTCCCTTGGGTAAAAGTATACAACAAATTTTTTGCCTTTGAGATCTGATTTTTTAATTGTGTTTCCCTTCACGTCTTTTAAACTAAAATCAGGCACGGTGTCCCCAACAGAAAGCATGGGTTATGCATCATCTCTTCCCTAATTATTTTTTCCTAGATATTGTCAAAAATTATTCGAATGTTTTATATGGCATATGTCAAGGTTTGATGAATAATGGTCAATCCAAGGGCATGGTTTGCTGAATCTATTGCTACTTTTGGGCTAGTTTTCTTTGGACCGCTTTCTGTAACTCTGGCAGCAGTTGCTTTTGGTACAGGACTTTCAATTGAAGGAATAATAATGATCTCACTTGGACATGGTGCTGCAATTGGTCTGATGGTCTACACATTTGGTCATGTATCTGGTGCTCACATCAATCCGGCTGTGACTATTTCTATGATTGTCACTAAAAGAATTGGAATAAAAGATGGAATCGCATACATCGTATTTCAGTTAATTGGTGCAATAGCTGCTGCAGTGGCACACAAAGCAATTCTGCCAGAACTTGGTGCTAAAGTAAACTTTGGAACACAAGGTGGACCAAGTGCACTTTTGAATAATGATGCAATAGCAGGTCTTGGCGTTGAAATGATCTTGACATTCTTCTTGGTAACTGTGATTTTCATGGCCGCAGTACACAAGAAAGCGGCTCCAGGATTTGCAGGTTTTGCAATTGGTGGAATGATATTCTTGATCCACTTGGTAGGTGTGCCGCTTACTGGAGCAAGTGTGAATCCCGCAAGAACATTTGGTCCTGCACTGATCTCAGGATTCTGGGAGTTTCATTGGATTTATTGGGTTGGACCAATAATTGGTGGAATAATCGCTGGACTGATCATGAATTACATCTTTGTCAAAAAGGCAGAGCAGCAAGCATAGCTTTTTTGTTTTGTAAACATTTTTGAAATGTATTATAACGGGCAGACTGGACTCTCTATTGGACCCGTTGCACAGCTTGGATAGTGCGGACGCTTGCGGAGCGTCAGGTCGTGGGTTCGAGTCCCATCGGGTCCACGGAATTATTTTCAGGAATAATTTATACACAAATTTAGTTACAATTTGTGAGAAATCCCTAAATTTTATCCACGGTACAAATTTAACATGAATAAAGCTAGCGATCTACTCCTTTTTGTATTTCTAATTGTTATACTTGGAATTCAAAATGTTTTTGCCACAATGGACGATCCACCGATGGAAGAACTGGAAAGGGCGAGAAACACAATAGAATCTGCCATACAAGTTGTTGATAGATCACCATATGATATTTGGAATGAGCATGACCTTGTTATTGATGGAACCATAATTGATTCAGTTCCTCAAAAAACATATCCTGTAACTCTGCAATATGAGCTAAAAGTCAATAAATACTTTAAACCCACGGAGCAACCTTCCCAATTAATCACTGCAATAGCTAATGAAACATCTATCTACTTTGAACCTAATACCAGAGCATTATTTTATTTAAAAAAATTAGAAGGTGGTTACATAGTTTCTACATATTCGGTCAAAACAAGCCAAAATTGCAGCGCGCGGGATTTAATTCAAATATCTCCGGTATTGCCAAACGATAACTCGATTGTTCGCGGTGCACATACTGTGCCTTGGAACTACAAAGACATGTGTGTACCGGATTATTTTTCATACGATCCAGACTTTTGGACATTTAGAGATTACAAACCTCCATTAAGGCAATTTCGCGACCATAACTTACCAATAGACCTTCAAAGATGTCATAGTGATTTTGAATCAATACATTCCAAGAATCATCCAGAGTACATCGGGTGTGTAAAACCAGAGACCGCAGAGAAGCTTGTTGAGCGAGGATGGGGAAAAATAACGACATCGGGCATTCATCTACAAAATAATTAAGATAAATTATCTTCCAAGCAGGATCGTAAATTGGGAGTTTACGGCATACTAGATGAACAAAATCAATGGAATATCATTACAACATCATTGGATGGTACTACTAAGAATCTCATTACTAGTTTTCATATCTCAAATCCTGATAGCATGAGACCTAGGCAGACTTTGGATCTAAAAATATCTCCTGATGGCAAGTACCTTTTGTATTCTCTATCCTATGAAAAATGGCGTGAACTATTGCTAGAGAATGTTAAGACCTATAACAAAAAAGTGATAGTAAAGTCAGAAACAAATCAAACATTAAATGAGTTCTTTTGGGCACCGGATAGCAGAACGATAGTATACCAACTTTATACTATCCCTCCTCCCTGTCCCAGTTGCGGAATGCCATTTGTTAATGCCGGCGGTCCATGGTACACATATAATTTAGATACCAAT
>JAHEYD010000078.1 GCA_023251795.1 Nitrosotalea sp.
GTGCTTCTTCTCTTCCATCTGCGTGTTCAATGTTTGTAAAATATTCAGAGTCAAATGGATTATCATCAGTTTCTAAGATCTTCTGTCTTAGCTCGCGTGCAAGATATTCAGGAAATGCTTCATGGATCGATGTTGCTTCTGCGATCATTCCTTCCATAAATACAGGACATTCTATGATCTGGCCTGTTTTCATGTATAGATCCATTACCATCAGCAGTTCCTGAGCACGACCAACCGCTGGGATAGGAATTAGTACCTTGCCGCCATTTCGGAGAGTCTCATTTACCGACTTTATAAAGGCAGATTCGACCTCTTCGCGTGTAGGCATTATGTCCTCCTTTGCGCCATAGGTGCTCTCTATTAGTAGAGTCTCTACTCTTGGATAGTTCCATGTTGCACTTTCAAGAAGCATGGTCTTGCCATACTTTAGGTCTCCTGTGTAGACAAAGTTGTGATCACCATTGCCTATGTGGAAGTGACACGTAGCAGAACCAAGAATGTGACCTGCATTAGAAAAGACAAGTTTGATGTCAGGAGAGATGTCCGTAACAGTTCCATATGGAAGAGTTATTGTCTGTTTCATAACCTGCTTGACATCTCTTTCTGAATACAGCGGAATCTTTCCTTGTGCTGCAGCAACCTTGATTGCATCAAGTTGAATGAGGTTCATCATTGGTAGAGTAGGTTCTGTGCAGTACACAGGTCCGTTGTAACCATATTTGAAAAGGGCAGGCAGAAATCCTGTGTGATCAAGATGTGCGTGGCTGATTACAACTCCGTCAAGCTCATCTAGTGTTATGTTTATCCAGTCAAGTCTTGGAAATGCTTCTAGTGCTGATTTGGCGCCAGGATTCACACCGCAGTCTATCAGAATTTTGCTTTCACGTGTTGTCAAAAGCATACAGGATCTACCTACTTGACTGAATCCGCCTAAAGTAACAAGAGAAACTTCACTATTTTCGGAAAGCCTGGGCCTAAAAATTTTTTCGCCAACTTGTTTTAGATGCCTGCTTCTTTCTGAAGATGACATTTTCAGATTATAATTTATAGTTTGTATCGTCTGTGACTGAATTGTAGTAGCTTTTCTTATACGCATTCGCCAACCCATTTTTTCAATAAGATCTGCCATGTTGAATGCAGCATTGTTGTACAAGAGCCAAGGTCGTTTTACCTCAAGAGTCATTTCTCCCGTAGCAGTATCAAAGAATGTGCCGTGAAGTTCTGCTTCTTTTGGTAGAGCTTGGGTGAGTATCTGTCTTGCTTCTTCTTCTGTTTTTCTTATGGACTCTTCTGTTCTTACGACAATTCTTTTTTTGATAACATTAACCATGTTTGAAATTATTTCGTTGTGTTCCATCAGATAGCGGGGCTTTTTTGTATAAATTGCAATTCGTGGACCCTCATAGTCTATCTTGGTGACGTCAGCCTCTTTTGGAATACTTTGCAGTATGGTGCCCATTATATTTGAGGCTGGAGATACTTCTCGTTGTTGTTGTTTTCTTTGCAACAAAATCACTAAAGTGTAATGATGGCTTTCTTCTGTTCTTTTGTTAATAACCTGAATCCTTTTTGATCTATTATTGCGACGTTAATTCCATCGCCTGTCCCAATGTTTCTTGTGATTGCGGCCTTTACAGCTCGTAAAGCTATTACCTTACCCTCTTCTACGGTGAGTCCATCACGGTACTCACTTTCCAAAAGACCGTATGCAACTGGGGAACCACTTCCCGTTGTCACAAATGTTTTTTTGTCAAGGGAACCAAACATATCGACGTTGTATAGGGAAGGTCCTTGGTTGTCATAACCGCCCACAAGTATGTCTACAATAAATGGATAGTATCTGTTCTGGAAGAAAATCAGTGATGCAAGTCTTGCTATAGACTTTATCGGAAGATATTCTTGTTTTTCTATCCTATGTATGTTTGAGTGATATCTCAACATATCAGTAACGTTTTGCGCATCCGCAACACCGCCCGCAATAGTCATGCCTGCGTGTTTATCGATCTTTTGAATCTTCATTGTGTTATTGTTTGCTATGAAATAACCTGCACTTGCTCTCGTGTCTGCACACAATACTACACCGTCCGTACAGACGATTCCTACCGTAGTGGTTCCATGTAGTGTGTGTTGTTCAACATAGTCTGACAAATAACATTCTCCTTAACTAAAGATGCTTTGAATAGATAGCACCCTTTTAAATAACTTTGCGTTGTCAAACGGGAGATTGATAAATAATGAGATTTCATCAAAAACCCATGTCATCTCACACAATGGAGCTGCCAAGACAAATAGTCATTGGCGAAAAAAACATTGATGGTATTGGAAATTTTATAGCTAATCTTGCGAATCCAAAGAAAGTTTCTCTCGTTTCTGGAGATCAAGTGCGAAAAATAACATACAAAAAAGTTGAAAGATCGCTTTCAGACTCGAAAATAAAGAACGTCTGGCACATTAGCACAAGTAATGATGTAAAAGCTGCAAAAAAAACTCAACAAGAAATCAAGAAGGATGGAAGCGATCTCATAATCGGAATTGGCGGTGGAAGATCTGTAGACATTGCAAAAATGGTTGCATTTAATTTAAAAAAACCGTTTGTTAGTATTCCAACTTCTGCATCACATGATGGAATTGCAAGTCCGTTTGTTTCCTTACGTGGAGACAAACCACATTCTATAATTGCAACAGCGCCACTAGGAGTCTTTGTCGATATTGAGATCTTAAAGAAAGCACCACGAAAACTTCTTGCTAGTGGATGTGGTGATTTAATGGCAAAAGTAACTGCAGTTAGGGATTGGGAGCTTGCAAGAGATAATGTTGGAGAATATTTTGGAACATATGCTGCAAACCTTGCTTCAATGAGCGCAAAGATAGTAATAGAAAACTCAAAGAATTTCAAGAAAAAACCTGATGTCAGAATGATAGTTGAAGCTTTGATTAGTGCAGGAGTTGCTGCTTGTATTGCAGGAAGTAGTAGACCATGTTCAGGAGCAGAACATCTCTTTTCTCATGCACTTGATTATTTAGAACCTGGTGTGGGTCTGCATGGAGAAAAATGTGGGATAGGTTCTATCTTAATTGCTAAGCTACAGGGCCAAGATTGGAAAAAAATAGTCACCATGCTCAAAAATGTAGGAGCCCCAACTACTGCAAAACAAATTGGTCTGAAACCAAAAATTTTGGCAAAGGCCCTACTGATAGCTCCGTCATTAAGACCAGAGAGATATACAATCCTAAATCAGGTAAAGATGACTGAAGAAAAGGCTATTGCACTTGCAAAAAGTACTGGCGTTTTGTAGATTAAGCAGCCTTTGGCTCTGCAGCTTTTGGCTCAGCTGTTTTTGATTCTGCTGGTTTTTCTTGGGGTTTTTCAATCTTGGTATTCATATAACCTTCAATAAAGTTGATCTTTTCCAGTTTATTTACAAACTTGAAAATATCATTCACTATTGCGCGTTTTATTATCTGTAATCCTTCTGCAAGAAATGTTTCTTCAGGCATGGTAATGTCAAGTTGTGTTCCGTTTATCTTGAATTGAAGTTTAGATTCATCAACTGGTAAGCGTCTTTTTAAAAGTCCCATAATTTTTTCTTCGTCAGTATTAAGGGATTTTACTATATTCACATCATAAATAATGGTCTTTCCAGCAAATCTGTGATTAAAATCCACCTGAACTCTGCCAGAGCCTATAAACCTGACAATTCCTGTTCTTTCATCCACCTCTATTGCATCTCCAACTGAAATTTTTTCAGCATCATCACCAAGCTTACGAAGTGGAATCATACGAACCTTACCAGAATCACGTACTCCAAACCCCTTCTCTGGAGAAACTTCTACTGTAAGCTTATCACCCGTACTAGTATTAAGCAGCGCATCATCTAATCCTTTGAGAACCCATGACTCTCCTACTGAGACAAGTCGTGGTTGATATCTTGCATTAGCATCATGAAGTGAATTTGATTTAGCATCAGCTTCTCTTGTAGTTTCAAAAACTTCGCCAGTATCCTTTACCTTTGCAGTATAATCAACTAAAATTAAAGTACCTTTTTGGAAAGTCATCGTGATCGATGCTTAGAGCTCCATATATTAAGTTAACATGTGTTTAGAGTGCTTTTAGTTTTTCTTCAGTTACTTTGAGTGCTTCTGAATTTGTTTTGTATCCCATCATATCAAGAGTTGAAGAGATTGCAGAGACGGTTCTCATGACATGATATCTATGGACTTCACCCATACATCCCACTCTGAACACTTTGCCTTTTAGTTCACCAAATCCTCCTGCAACAAGGACTCGGAATTTTTCCGAAAGTGTTGTTCGAAATGTTTTGTCTTCTAGTCCTTGTAGATAGTTTAGAGCAATTACAACAGTTGATCTAGCATCCTCTTTTGCAAATGGAGTAAGACCCATTGCACTCAAACCTGAATAGAATGCATCTGAACAGATTCTATGTCGCTTAATTCTTGCCTCCATTCCCTCTTCTAGTATCATATCAAGTGCTTCCCGGAATGCGTAGAGTAGTGGAAGTGCAGGAGTAAATGGAGTTTCTTTGACATCATCATAGTACTTGAAGTATCTTGCCAAGTTAAAATAGAAAGTAGGTGGTGGATTGGCAATCATGAATTTTTTTGCTCGTGGACTAATTGAGATTGGTGAAATTCCAGGTGGTGCAGCCATAGCCTTTTGCCCTGCAGCAATACATACATCAACTCCCCACTTGTCTACAGGAAGTTCTTCGCCTCCAAGAATTGAGACTGCGTCTACTACGTAGTACGAGTCATTTCTTGAGGTAAGCTTTGAAATTTTGTCTAGATATTTGACCTGAGTTCCGGTAGATGTCTCGTTATATACTACATAGAAAGCTTTGACGTCCTTATTGTTATCAAAGGCTTCTTTTACCTTTTCAAAACTTGCATTTTCGCCAAAAGGAGTTGTAAGTCTGATGACATTTGCTCCTTGCCATTCTAACATTGTTGCAAGTCTGCTACTAAATTCACCGTTTACTGGAATTATCACTTTGTCACCTTTTTTTATCAGGTTTACAACGGACGCCTCTACCGCACCAGTTCCAGATGCAGTAAGTACAACTATGTCGTTAGAAGTCTGAAAAACTTTCTGAGTTTTTTCTATAACATCAGTGTATAATTTAACAAAATCTTTACTCCTATGGTTTATTGTAG